>CBJNAE010000018.1:0-21287 GCA_966433995.1 uncultured Ideonella sp.
AGGTCGAGGAAGACGGGCGACAGCGCCTCCGACTGGCTGGTGCCCTTGGCGGCCAACAGGTGCAGCTCCAGGCCGTCTTCAGGCTGCAGCTTGATGACCAGCTTGTTGGGCGGGTTGTGGCCAGGGAAGATGTTGTGCGGCGTGGGGCGGAAGTTGACGACGATCTGCGCGTCGCGCGCCGCCAGGCGCTTGCCGGTGCGCAGGTAGAAGGGCACGCCGGCCCAGCGCCAGTTCTGCACTTCGGTGCGCAGGGCGACGAAGGTCTCGCAGGTGCTGCCGGGAGGCACCTTCACCTCCTCGAGGTAGCCCGGCACCGGTTTGCCGCCGGCGGTGCCGGCGCGGTACTGGCCGCGCACCACGTCGCGCGAGACGCTCTCCAGCGTGAAGGGCTTGAGCGACTTCAGCACCTTGAGCTTCTCGTCGCGGATGGCGTCGGCGTCGAAGCGCGAGGGCGGCTCCATCGCCACCATCGTCAACAGCTGCAGCGCGTGGTTCTGGATCATGTCGCGCAGCGCGCCGGTGCGGTCGTAGAAGTCGCCGCGCGTGCCCACGCCCAGGCCTTCGGCCAGCGTGATCTGGATGTTGGCGATGCTCTCGCGGCGCCACAGCGGTTCGAACAGCGCGTTGCCGAAGCGCAGCGCCATCAGGTTCTGCACCGAAGGCTTGCCCAGGTAATGGTCGATGCGGAAGGCCTGCTGCTCCTGGAACACCGAGCGCACCACGCGGTTGATCTCCTGGGCGCTGGCCAGGTCGTGGCCGAGCGGCTTTTCCAGCACCACGCGGATGCGTTCGCCGTTGAGGCCCACCGCGCCCAGCTGCTCGCAGATCTGCGGGAACAAATGGGGGCTGGTGGCCAGGTACAGCACCACGGTGTCCGCGCCGCGGGCGTCAAGCCATTCCTTCAGGCCGGCGTAGTCGTCGGGCTGGGACAGGTCCATGCGCCGGTAGTGGATCAGCTCGGCGAAGCGGGCGAATTCCTCGTCGCTCGGCCGCTTGGCGCCCTCGACTTCCTGGAAGCGCTCCTTCAGCCAGGCGCGGTATTTGTCGTCGGTCTGCGCGTCGCGCGCCACCGCGAGGATGCGCCCGCCAGCGGGCAGCTTGCCGTGCCGGAAGGCCTGGAAGAGGGCGGGCATCAGTTTGCGCCAGGTCAGGTCGCCGGTGCCGCCGAAGAAAACGAGGTCAAAGGACATGGGATGGTCCATCGGTTGAAGGCTGGGCGCGGCTGGCCTTGCGCCGCGCCCACCGTTGGGAGGGAGAAGAAGAACCGGGAAGGCCGAACCGTCGCGGCGGCCGCCGCGGGGGCCATGCCGCCGCAGGCCGAAGGCGGCGGCGACATGCCGGAACCACCTTGCCGGATGAAACTTCCGAATCTCCAGGGTGTAACTTTGTTTCATCGCGATCATGCCGAAGTTCCCGTGGGCCGTCAATGACCGGGACGGTCAAAAACCGATGCGCGCTTGTCGGGCACCGGTCGGCGAGGTCCGCGAAAAGCCCATGCCCTGAGGCACCGCCGGTGGCTGCGCCTACACTAAAAAGCGGTTCACGGCGCGGGTCCCGACCCCGCGCGTCCGCCGGCGATCCGCCGAACCTCGTCCCAACCTCCCTCGACGGACCATGCTCAACACCATTCGGGCGCTGATTCCCAACCTCACCAAATCCGAGCAGCGCGTGGCCCGGCAACTGCTCGGCAACCCCGAACAGTTGCTGCAGTCCAGCATCAGCGAGTTGGCGCGGCAATGGGACGTCAGCGAACCGACGCTGGTGCGCTTCTCGCGCGCGCTGGGATGCTCGGGGTTCCAGGACTTGCGGGTGCGCCTGGCCCAGGAACTCGGCGGCCAGGCGGCCCTGCCGGCGGCCAGGCAGGCGCTCGGGCTGGGCGACACCGGGGAGGCCGTGGTCGACAAGGTGTTCGCCCACGCCGCTTCGGCGCTGCAGCAGGCGCGCCAGGGCTTGGCCGGCGGCGCGGTGGACGAAGCGGTCCAGCGCTTGGACGCGGCGCGGCGGGTGATCCTCTTCGCCCACGGGTCCGCGGTGCACGTGGCGCACGAAGCGGCTTCGCGCTTCCTGCGCCTGGACATGCCGGTGATGGTGTTCGGCGATCCCACGGGGCAGTCGCAGATGGCGGCGCTGGCGCAGGGCGGCGACGTGGTCCTGATGCTGTCCCTGAGCGGCCGCGTGCCGGAATGGCCGCGGCATGTGGAGACCCTGGCCCAGCGCGGCGCCGGGGTGGTGGCGGTGACCACCTCCGGCTCGCCGCTGGCGCGCGCGGTGCCCCGCCACGTCGCGTTGAACGTGCCCGAGGCCACCGACGCCTTCATGCCCGACCTGGCGCCGCTGGCCAGCCTGCTCCTGCTGGAGTCGCTGGCCCTGGGCGTGGCGCTGCGCCGCGGCAAGGCGCTGGCGCGCAAGCTCAAGCGCGCGGGCGGCTGAGAAGGCCTTTCCCTCCCAGTCGAATGCGCTGACCGGCCCGGGCCGCGGGGCTCCTGCCCCACCGCCCAGGCTCCGCGGTCAGAAGCGGTGGCGCACGCCCACACCCAGCGTTTGCAGGTCGGCCGTCTTCACGCCGGCCGGGGTCTTGCGCTCGGTGTCGTTCAGGCCGACATACAAGGCCGTGCGCTTGGACAGGTCATAGGTGGCCAACAGGCTGAAGGCGCGGGCCTTCTCCGTGGTCGCCCCCGCATTGGTCTTCGCCTTGGAGTTCGCATAACCCGCGAACAACTTGGCGGCGCCGAACGGCGCTTCGATGCCCGTCTGGTACTCCTTCTCCTTGTCCGGGCCGGAGGCCTCGTTGTAGGCGCCGACGATCCGCGCGAAGCCGAAGTCGAACGCGCCGGCCACCATGTTGTATTTGGAGGCCACCGGTGTGTTGCCGGCAGGGTCCTCCTTCTGGTGGGTCAGGGCCACCAGCAGCGGGCCGGCCGCGTACTTGACGTGGACGCTCAGCGTGCTGCTGGCGGATTGGATCGCGGTCTTGTCCTCGCCCAGCCCGTAGCCGACGGCCAGGCTCACGCCGGCGAACTTCGGCGAAGCGTAGTAGACCTGGTTGTTGATGCGGTTGGCGTAGTCGCCGCCCGCGGCCCAGGCAGGGCCCGTGGAAGCGAAACCGCTGGAGTCCGAAGTGTTGTTGGTCGCGCCGCGGATTTCGTCGTAGGCGCTGTATTGGCGGCCCAGCCGCACTTCGCCGAAGGCGCCTGACAAGCCGACATAAGCCTGGCGGCTGAACAGCCCGCCGCCGTTGGCGACGGTGCCGTTGTCGATGGCGACGCCCGACTCCAGCACGAAATTGGCTTTCAAGCCGCCGCCCAGTTCTTCGGTGCCGCGCAAGCCCCAGCGCGACCCGTTCAAGGCGCCGCTGTTCTGCACGGTGTTCCTGACGCTGCCGTTTTTGACGCTGGCGATGTACCCGTCCGCCACGCCGTAGAGGGTCACCGTCGACGACTGCGCGAAGGCCTGCGCGCCCAGCAGGGAAGTGGCGGCGGCGATGCCGCATGCGACTGAACGACCGATTTTCATGATTTGCTCCATGGGATTTGTGAAGGGTTGGGTCGACTGCGGCCGATCCCCGATCGTTGCGGCGAAAGGGATCGGTCGAGGCGACGACGCCACCGTTTTGCGTGCCCCTAGGCGGGCCGGTGACGACACGCAAAGAGTAGGTAATTTTCAAAATTGTTTCAACAAATGAAAACAATATTCATGGCAAGGCATGGCCGACAACCCCTCCCGGGGCGGGGCCCGCCGGCCGGCCCGCGGGCGTTGCGCGAACCGCTTCTTCATTGGTGGGAAAGGCAGCGCGGCGCGGCGCGCGCGGGCCCGCTTTCAAATCGCTTTCACCGGCTGTCGGTGCTTTCACTCTGGATGGATTCCCTGAGGCCGAAGCGCAACGACGATTGGGAATTCGTCACAGCTTTCAGATTTCTTTCAAGCTTTCTTTGGTTTAAGCCGGAATGACAAGCCGCCGGTCCGGGCGCAAGATTCCGACCCATGGCACACCTGCTCTGCACCGACCAACCGAAAGGCGCGATCGCTTCGTGGGCCCAGGTGTCTTCCCACGAGGCCGGGCAGGAATGCCAGGTGGTCGGCTACACGCTGGCCCTGAGCCGCGTGGAGCATCAGGCCTTCGACGGCGTGGTGGTCGACTTCGACGAACCGAACGACGCGTCGCTGTCGCTGCTGGCCGCGTTGTGGAGGCACCAGCCCACCGTCCCGGTCTGGCTGGCCACCCGGGTGGGGCGCCGCGCCGAGCGCCTGCTGGGGGGCTGCGCCCCCGCCGGCCCGGTCCACCGCGTGCGGTCGGCCGGGACAGCGGTTTCGCTCCAGGCCATGACTTCGCTGTCGGCCACCGCCTTGATCGCCTTGCGGCAATGGGTGCGCAAATGAACATGCCCGGCATGAGCGTCCTGCTGATCGAAGACGACCTGGACTTGTCGGAAGCGCTGAGCCAGGTGCTCAGCTCACGGGGCTTCGACCTGGTGTGCTGCGCCGACGGGCTGGAGGCGCTGGGCATGGCCAGGCGGCACGGGTTCGACGCGATCGTGCTCGACCTCAGTCTGCCGGGCATCGATGGCCTGGAGCTGCTGCAGCGCATCCGGGACGACGGCTCCAAGGTGCCTGTGCTGATCGTGACCGCCCGCGCCGCGGTCGGCGAACGCGTGCTCGGCCTGAACACCGGCGCCGACGACTACCTCGCCAAGCCCTTCGACGTGGTCGAACTGGAGGCGCGGCTGCGCGCCCTCATCCGCCGCAGCCAGGGCGAGGAGGAGCTGCACTGCGGCATGCTGCGCCTGGACCGTGCCAGCGGCGTGTTCTTCAAGGGTCTGCGGCCTCTGGAGATGTCGCCGCGCGAAGCCGCGCTGCTCAAGGCCCTGATGGCCCGCCGCGGCCAGGCGGTGTCCAAGGACGCGCTGCACGAGGCGGTGTTCGGCACGGCCAACGACGGCGCCGCCGACGCGATCGAGGTGCTGGTGCACCGGCTGCGCAAGCGCATCGCCGGCGCCTGCGCCGAACTGATGACGCTGCGTGGCGTGGGCTACCTGCTCATCGACGAAGCCGTCGCGGGCAAGGCGGACTAAAGCCATGGCCACCCTGCTGTCGGCGCTTTCCTGGCGCAAGTCCATCCTGCGGTTCATGGCGACGGGCGCCTTCCTGGTCCTGCTCGCGCTGCTGGTGGGCGACGGGTGGCTCAGCTACCGCCACGCGGTGGAGCGGCTCAACCAGCAGCGCGACCGCGCGCTGGTGCGCGCCACCGCCGCTTATGCGCGGGCCATTGCCGAGAAGGGCGACGCGCTGGAAGGGTTGCCGATGCGCGAGCTGCAGGAGGCCACCGGCCTCAGCCAGCCGCCGCGCCTGCGTTTCCGCGTGGCAGACGAAGCCGGCCGGCGGCTGTTCGGCGAGCCCGACCTGGCGCCGCCGCCGGCCGACGCCTGGGCCGGCGCGGGCCGGGACGGCCAGGCCGTGGCGCTGTACGACGACAAATTCCGCGGCGAGACGGTGCGGGTCTCGGCGACCCGGCTGGCGCTGAACCAGGGCTCCCAGTCGCTGCCGGTGACCGTGCAGGTCATGGAGCCCTATCCGGGCCGGCTGGACGCGCAGGGCGACCTGCTCAGCCGGATCGTCTGGCGCTCGGCCGGGCTGCTGCTGCTGGCGATGCTCGGCATCGGCGGCGTCCTGCACCTGGCGCTTCAGCCGTTGCGCCGCCTGATGGGCGAACTGCACGGCCGGTCCGCGACCGACCACCGCCTGCTGGCGGAAGAGCGGCCCGAAGAACTGGCGCCGCTGGTGCGCACCGTCAACGAGCTGCTGGCGGCGCAGCAGGCCTCGGTCGACCAGCAGCGCAAATTCCTTTCCGACGCTTCGCACCAGTTGCGCACGCCGCTGGCGGTGCTGCGCACCCAGCTGCAGGGTTTGACCTCCGGCCAGCTCGACCCCCGGGAGACGCTGGCCAAAATGCTGCGCACCGTGGAGCGCGCCACCGGCCTGGCCAACCAGCTGCTGTCGATGGCCAAGGTCGACCAGCTCGCCCGCCAGGGTGAATGGCAACCCGTCGACCTCGAAGCCGCGGCGCGCGAGGTGGCGGTGGAATTCGCGCCGCTGATGGCGCGCAAGCGCCTGGAGTTCAGCCTGGAGTCCAGCCCGATCGATGTCCAGTCGGACGCCTGGCTGCTCGGCGAGCTGCTGCGCAACCTCTTGTCCAACGCCATCCACCATTCCGCCAAGGGCGGCCAGCTCGGCATCGTCGTGCGGCGCCTGCGCGGCGAGCTGGAGCTGGTGGTTTGGGACCAGGGCGGCGGCGTGGACGAGTCGGTGCGGCAGCGCCTGTTCGAACCCTTCTCCGCTTCCAAGGGCGGCACCGGCATCGGCCTGGGGCTGTCGATCTGCCGGCAGATCGCCGAATCGATGAACGCCAGTGTCGACCTGTTCAACCGCGTTGAGGCGGGCCGCGTGGTCGGCGTGGATGCGGTGGTGCGCTGGCCCTGTTCGATGGGCACCGGAGGCGAGGGCGCCGAGCCGACGCAGGCCGGCGGCCAGGGTACCGCCGCGGGCGGGCAAACCCCCATGGCGGCTGTCGGGCTCGGGCGCGCCGGTGGTTTCATCCCGCGGCGGACGGCCCTGGTGCTGCCGTTCCCCGGCCCGTCCTACGGCGCGGCTGCGCCATCGGGGCGCCTGTCATGACGCAGTTGCCCTCGCCACAACCCGCGGCGCCGCTCGTCGCGCCGGGCGCCCCCGCGGTCGAACTGCGCGGCGTCGGCAAGTCTTACGGGGCCGGTGCGCCGGTGCTGGACCGCGTCGACCTGCAGGTCGCCCAAGGCAGCCTGACCACGCTGCTCGGTCCCTCTGGCTGCGGCAAATCCACGCTCTTGCGCCTGGTGGCCGGCCTGGAGGCGCCGTCGTGCGGCGAGGTGTGGGTCGACGGCCGGCCGGCCGGCGGCCTCGGGCCCGGCGACCGCTCGGTCAGCCTTGTCTTCCAGAACCACGCGCTGTTCCCCCACCTGGACGTGCTGGGCAATGTGGGCTTCGGCCTGGAGACGGCCGGCCTGCCGGCCGCTCGGCGGCGCGAGCGGGCACTGGCCGCCCTGGCGCTGGTGGGCTTGGGAGAGCTGTGGGACAGGGCGCCCCACGCGCTGTCCGGCGGGCAGCAGCAGCGCGTCGCGCTGGCCCGCGCGCTGGCGATCGAGCCCCGGGTGCTGCTGCTGGACGAACCCCTGTCCAACCTGGACGCCCGGCTGCGCCGCCAGATGCGGGAAGAGATCCGCGGCCTGCAGCAGCGCCTGGGGTTGACCGTGCTCTACGTCACGCACGACCAGGCGGAAGCGCTGGCGGTGAGCGACCGGATCGTCGTGATGGACGGCGGCCGCGTGCGCCAGTCCGGCACGCCGCGCGAGATCTACGACCACCCGCTGGACGCCGAGGTGGCGGGCTTCATGGGCGACGCGCTGTTGCTGCAGGTCGAACGCCTGCCCGACGGACGCTTGCGCGTCGGCGGGCACGTCGTCGCGGCCAGCGCGATGCCGTCGCTGGACCCCCGGCCGGGCCTGCTGCGGCTGATGGTCAGGCCCGAAGCCTGGCAGCTGTCGCCCGCCTCGGGGCAGGGCCTGCCGGGCAAGGTCCTGCGCCGCGCCTACCTCGGCCGCGCGACCGAATACCTGGTGGAAGTGCCCTGGGGCGAACTGTGGGTGCTGGCCTGGGGCGCGAGCGCGCCGCTGCGCGCCGGCTCGCCGGTGAGCCTGAGCCTGCGGCGCAGCGGCGTGGAAGTGCTCGCCTTCTCCCCCGCGGCCGGCACCGAGCCCGCCCTGGGCCTTCGCGCCGGAGGCTCCGCGTGAAGCCGCTCCGCGCCGCCCAGTTCTTGATCAGCCAGACCCGTTTGTGGGGAACCCGGTCCCGCGGTTGCGGACGCGCAAGCCGGAGTTCCTTTTCCCCCAACGTGCCCGAGCGGCACACCGATGGAGACAATGTCATGAAGTTCAACCGTTACTGGGCCGCCGCCGCGTTGGCGATGGGCCTTTCCGCCGCGCATGCCCAGGACAACGAGCTCAACCTCATCTGTTCGGTCCAGGCCGAATGGTGCAACCTGATCCAGACCACCTTCGCCAAAACCAGCGGCATCAAGGTGAACATGACGATGAAGGGTTCGGGCGAGTCGCTCGCGCAGATCCTGGCCGAGCGCGCCAACCCCAAGACCGACGTCTGGTTCGGCGGCACGGGCGACCCGCACATGCTGGCGGCCGAGCAGAACCTGACGCTGGAATACAAGTCGCCCTCGCTGCCCCAGCTCTACCCCTGGGCCCAGAAGCAGGCGGAGCAGGCCGGCTACAAGACGGTCGGCGTCTACCTCGGGCCGCTGGGCTTCGGCTACAACACCGAGCTGCTGGCCAAGAAGAAGCTGCCGGTGCCCAAGACCTGGGCCGACCTGCTCAAGCCCGAATACAAAGGCGAGATCCAGGTTGCCGACCCGCGCGCCAGCGGCACCGCCTACACGATGATCGCCACCCTGGTGCAACTGATGGGCGAGAACAAGGCCTACGAGTACCTGGCCGAGCTGCACAAGAACGTCAGCACCTACCCGCGTTCCGGCACCGGACCGATCAAGGCGGTGGCGCGCGGCGAGGCCTCGGTGTCGATCAGCTTCGTGCACGACGGCCCGGGCGAGAAGGCCCAGGGCTTCCCGATCGAGACCGTCACCCCGAGCGACGGCACCGGCGCCGAGATCGGCTCCATGTCCATCGTCAAGGGCGCCCGCAACCTGGAGAACGCCAAGAAGTTCTACGAATGGGCGCTGACGCCGGGCGCGCAGCAGTTCGCGGTCCTCGGCAAGCAGTTCCAGCTGCCGTCGAACAAGGCCACGCCGGTGGATCCGCGCGTGCCCGATTTCAAGAAGATCAAGCTGATCGACTACGACTACGCCAAGTACGGCTCGGCGGCCATCCGGCGCCAGCTGATCCTGAACTGGGAGCGCAGGGCTTTCAACCAGCCCAAGTGACGGTGTCCGGGCGGCCGGTAGAGCCGCCCGCCCGTCCCCGAACCGGACCGCCGCCGACTTCCGTCGGACCTGCGCCGCTGCTTCCGGCAGCGCGTCCGGCCAACCATTGCCCGTTGTTTTGGAAAGCACCGCCATGAACCGAATCCCCGCCCGGGCCGACCGGCCCGACCGGTCCAAGAAACCGTCGGCCGAGGCGTCGTGACCGCCCACTCGCCACCCCAACCACTCCTACCTAGACAGAACGGCCAGACCCATGCTTGTCCGATTCACTGAACGCACCCAGCGCGCCATCTACGGCTGGGTCTTGCTGGGGTTCGCCGCCTATGTGGTGCTGCCCTGGTACTTCCTGCAGCGCGGTTCGCTGGCGTCTTCGCTGCCCAACCTTTTCGCCGGCCAGGCCACGGCCAACGGCCTGACCCAGGCCGCGGTGCACGGCCGCGTCTGGCTGTGGAGCGGCATCGCCGGCCTGCTGATCGCCGGCTTCGGCGCGCTGCTGCCCGCCGGGCGGCGCCAGGGCAGGGTGCTGGTCGCCGGCGCCCTGGCGGGCCTGCTGGGCCTGGGCGTCAGCGGCTTCACCATCGGCGCCGCGGGCTGGTCGCACGAATGGCTGAACCGCGCCTTCGGCGCGCTGCCGCAAGGCCAATACGGCGTCGGCTGGGGCGGCTTCGTCGTCATCGTCTGCCTGGTGATGCTGCTGGGCGCCGGCCTGGCTCGGCTGGGTTATTTCAGGCGCGACGTGTTCGTCTCCGCCACCGTGATCGGGTGCGGCGCGCTGCTGGCGCTGTTCGTGGTGTTCCCGGTGGGCAAGTCCCTGCTCGCCGCCTTCTACACCGAGGAAGGCACCTTCATGCTCGGCGCCGCCTGGGAGCGCGTGGGGACGGGCCGCGTCTGGGGACTGGGCTGCCTGGCGGGCCGCACCAGCTGCGGCGTGGCCTGGAACACGCTCTACCTGGCTTTGCTCACCGCGGCCGGCACCACTGTGCTGGGCACCTTGATCGCCCTGCTGGCCGAGCGCGGCTCCAAGCGCATCGCCAAGCCCCTGAACGCGCTGGCCATGCTGCCCATCATCACGCCGCCCTTCGTCGTGGGCCTGGGCCTGATCCTGCTCTTCGGCCGGGCCGGCATCGTCAACCAACTGCTGGAGTGGGCCTTCGGCGTGCAGCCCACGCGCTGGTTCTACGGCGTCTTCGGCGTGTGGCTGGCCCAGCTCTTCGCCTTCACGCCCATCGCCTTCATGATCATGCGCGGCGTGGTGCAAGGCATCAGCCCGTCGCTGGAGGAGGCGGCGCAGACCCTGCGCGCCAGCCGCTTGAAAACCTTCATGACGGTGACGCTGCCCCTGCTCAAGCCCGGCCTGGCCAACGCCTTCCTGGTGGGCTTCATCGAAAGCATCGCCGACTTCGGCAACCCCATCATCCTCGGCGGTTCGTTCTCGGTGCTGTCGACCGAGATCTTCTTCGCCATCGTCGGCGCCTCGCTCGACCAGGGGATGGCCGCGGCGCTGGCGCTCATCCTCACCGCCTTCGCGCTGACGGTGTTCTTCGTTCAGCGCAAGCTGCTGGGCAACACCAGCTTCACCACGGTCTCCGGCAAGGGCGACGCCGGCGTGCCGATGGAGCTGCCCACCGCGGTGCGGCGCCTGTGCAACTGGGTGGCCGGGCCCTGGCTGGCCTTTACCGTGGTGGTGTACCTCTTCGCCTTCGCCGGCGGCTTCGTCAAGACCTGGGGGCGCGACTACACACCCACGCTGGCCCACTTCAAGACCGCCTTCGACCTGCAGATGGGCGACCACGGCCTGGTCTGGGCCGGCACGGCCTGGGGCTCGCTTTTCAACACCATCGGCCTGTCGGCGATGGCAGCGCCGGTGTGCGCCGTCATCGGACTGTTGATCGCCTGGCTGCTGGCGCGCACCGAGTTCCGGGGCAAGGCCACCTTCGAGTTCTCGGCGCTGCTGACCTTCGCGATACCGGGCACGGTGCTGGGCGTGAGCTACATCCTGGCCTTCAACGTGCCGCCGGTCGAGCTGACCGGCACCGGGCTGATCATCGTGCTGTGCTTCGTCTTCCGCAACCTGCCGGTGGGCGTGCGCGCCGGCACCGCGGCCTTCAAGCAGCTGGACCGCTCGCTCGACGAGGCCTCGGTGATGCTGCGCGCCAGCAGCCTGACCACGCTGCGCCGCGTCGTGCTGCCGCTGCTCAAGCCGGCGCTGGTGGCGGCGCTGGTCTACAGCTTCGTGCGCTCGATGACCACGGTGTCGGCGGTGATCTTCCTCGTCACCGCCGAGTACGAGCTGGCCACGACTTACATCATCGGCCGCGTCGGCAACGGCGACTACGGCGTCGCGCTGGCCTATTGCACGGTGCTGATCCTGCTCATGTCGCTGGCCACCGCGGCCATCCAGTTCTTCGTCGGCGAACGCAAGCTGGGCCGCCGCAAGGCCGCCGGCACGCGCAAGTGAAACCCCGCCGCACGGCACCGATTGATCTCTCACAAGGCGAAACCAACATGTCCCAAGCAGGCATCGAATTCAAGAACGTCATCAAGCGCTACGGCGGCCCGCGCTCGGCGCTGGTGGTCAAGGGCATCAGCTTCACCGTCCCCAAGGGCAGCCTCACCACCATCCTCGGCCCCTCGGGCTGCGGCAAGACCACCACGCTGCGCATGATCGCCGGGCTGGAGACGCCCAGCGGCGGCCAGATCTTCATCGACGGCCGCGACGTCACCACGCTCGGGCCGGCCGAGCGCAACGTCAGCATGGTGTTCCAGAGCTACGCGCTGTTCCCGCACATGAGCGTGCTGGACAACGTCTGCTACGGCCTGTCGGTCAGCGGCACCAAGCCCGACGAGATGCTGGAGCGCGCCCACAAGGCCATGGCCGCGGTCGGCTTGACCGGCTTCGACGACCGCTTGCCCAGCGAGTTGTCCGGCGGGCAGCAGCAGCGCGTGGCGGTGGCGCGCGCGCTGGTGCTGGAGCCTTCGGTGCTGCTGTTCGACGAGCCGCTGTCCAACCTGGACGCGCGGCTGCGCCGCTCGATGCGCGAGGAGATCCGCGGCCTGCAGCAGCGCCTGGGCCTGACGGTGGCCTACGTCACCCACGACCAGAGCGAAGCGCTGGCGGTGAGCGACCAGATCATCGTGATGGACAACGGCGTGATCGCCCAGGCCGGCAGCCCGGCCGACCTGTACGAGCGGCCGCAGAGCGAGTTCGTCGCCGGCTTCATGGGCGAGGCCATGCTGTTCTCGGGCGAAGCGCTGGCCGACGGCAGCGTGCTCGTCGGGCCGCTGCGCATCAAGGCGCTGCACCCGGTCAAGCCCGGCCCGGTCAAGGCGGCGATCCGGCCGGAGGCCTGGACCCTTGGCCAGCCAGGCGAAGAGGGCCTCGCGGGCATCGTGTCCAAGCAGGCTTACCTCGGCAGCTTCTACGAATTGACCGTCGACACCGGCCTGGGGCCGATCTTCGTGGTCTCTCCTGACGTCGAGCGCAGCTGGAAGGTGGGCGACACCGCCTTGCTCCGCCTGCCCTCCAGGGGCATCTCCGTGGTGCCCGCCTAGCGCCTCCCCACCCACCCACCCACCGCCTGCCCCTGCAGGCCGGGCGCGGATGTCCCGCTTCCGGCCGGGGCCGCCTTTCGCCTGCAAGGAGTCCACATGAACGTACAGCGTCGTCGATTCAGTGTCGCAGCCGGGTTGTTGCTCGGCGCTTGTTGCCAAGCCTTGCCGGCGCTCGCGGCCCCGGCCGCGGAGCCCGGCGGCCTGGTGTTCGGCGTGATCGCCGTGCGCGCCGTCGAGCAGACGCGGTCGAACTGGGCTCCGTTCGTGAAGCGGCTCAGCGCCGGGGTGGGGCAGAACATGGAATTGCGCGTGTTCGAAGGCCAGGCGCAGTTGGTCAAGGCTTTCGTCGCGGGGGAGGTCGACCTGGGCTGGGTGGGCAATGCGCCCGCGCTCGAAATCGTCGAGTCCGGAACCGGTTCGGTCTTCGCGCAGATGGTCACCAAGGAGGGCAGCTTCGGCTACAAGTCGGTGCTGCTGGTGAACAAGGGCGCGACCAGGCTGAACTCCCTCAGCGACGTGCTGTCGCAGGCCAGGAACCTGCATTTCAGCGACGGCGAGGCCAAGAGCACGTCGGGATTGCTGGTGCCCTTGTATTTCGCGTTCCAGAAGAGCGGCATCAACGATGTCAAGGCGATCTTCAAGCAAGTGAGCAGCGCCACCCACCAGCAGAACATGAAGAAGGTGGCCCAGGGCGAAGCCGACGTGGCCACCGCCAACACCGAGGAGGTGGCTTTCTTCACGCGCGACTTCCCCGAACTCGCGCCGAAATTGAAAGTGGTGTGGGAAAGCCCCATGATCCCGCAGTCGCCGCTGGTGTGGCGCAACGCCCTGCCCGCGGAATCCAAGCGCCGCATCCGCAACTTCGTGGTCAATTTCGGCTCGGGCGGCGCCGACGAGAAGCAGGTCCTGGAGGGGGTGAACAACCTGTCCCGCTTCCGCCCGTCGACCAACCTGCAGCTGGTGCCGATCGCCGACCTGGAAATGTTCAAGGCCCGCCAGGCGATCAACAACGACCCGAACCTCTCGGCGGCGGAACGCGCGCAGCGCATCGACGAGGTGATCCGCCGCGGCTCGCGCCTGGAGCTGCGCCTGAAGCTGAACAACTGACGCCCGGGCCGGGCTCGGGTTGCTTCTTGAAGCAAGTCGGTAACGTCTTTGGCCTATGCTTTGCGGCTCGCGCGCGACCCGCGCATCCACTCCACCGCCCGCGCGACCGGGCGGAAGCTCCGGAACACCCGCCCATGAACCAGCTCGACCAGCTCAAACAATCCACCACCGTCGTCGCCGACACCGGCAACTTCAAGCAACTGGCCGCGTTCGCGCCGCAGGACGCGACGACCAATCCGTCGCTCATCCTCAAGGCCGTGCAGCAACCCGACTACGCGCCGCTGCTGGCCGAGACGGTCAAGGCGCACGCCGGGCTGCCGTTGGACGGCATCGTCGACCAGGTGCTGGTGCGCTTCGGCCTGGAGATCCTGAAAGTGGTGCCGGGCCGCGTGTCCACCGAGGTCGACGCCCGCCTCAGCTTCGACGTGGCGGCGACCGTCGAGCGGGCCCACCGCCTGATCGCCCTGTACGAAGCCGCGGGCGTGCCGCGGGGCCGGGTGCTGATCAAGATGGCCGCCACCTGGGAAGGCATCCAGGCCGCGCGCATCCTCGAACGCGAGGGCATCCATTGCAACCTGACGCTGCTCTTTTCCTTCTGCCAGGCCGTGGCCTGCGGCGAGGCGGACGTGAAGCTGATCTCCCCCTTCGTCGGCCGCATCTACGACTGGTACAAGAAGAGCGCCGGCGCGTCGTGGGACGAAGCCGCCAACGCCGGCGCGAACGACCCCGGCGTCAAGTCGGTGCGCCAGATCTACACCTATTACAAGAAATTCGGCATCGCGACCGAAGTGATGGGCGCCAGCTTCCGCAATGTTGGCCAGATCACCGCGCTGGCCGGCTGCGACCTGCTCACCATCAGCCCGGAGCTGCTCGCCGCGCTGCAGGCCGGCCAGGGCCCGGTCGAGCGCGTGCTCGACCCCGCTTCGGCGGCCCGGGACCCGATGCACGCCGTCACCTACAACGAAGCCTCCTTCCGCTACGCGCTCAACGAAGACGCGATGGCCACCGAGAAGCTGGCCGAGGGCATCCGCGGTTTCGCCGCCGACGCGGACAAGCTCGACACGATGATCGCCGCGCTGCAGCGGCAGGCATCCTGATTGCTGCACCCACGACACCGACGAACCAGGAAGACGACAGGCCACGCCATGGAAGACACCTCCCCCCGCTGCGACCGCACCCTGGCCTGGTCGGCCCTGCAGGGTCACTTCCAGGCGCACGGCAAGGATTTCGACCTGCGCGAGGCCTTCGCCGCCGACCCGCAGCGCTTCGAGCGCTGGGGCCTGGAGGCGCCGGAAGTCTTCGCCGACCTGTCGAAGAACCTGGTCGACGCGGCCACCTTGCGCTTCCTCGCCGACCTGGCCCGCGAGTGCGGTCTCGAACAGCGGCGCGACGCGATGTTCGCCGGCGAGGCCGTCAACACCACCGAAGGCCGGGCGGTGCTGCACACCGCGTTGCGCGCCCCCCCCGGCGGAGGCCCCCACAGCCTGGACGTGCACGAGGTGCTGGAGGCGATGCTGGCCTATGCCGAGGCCGTGCGCGACACCGCCGCCAGCGGCATCACCACCGTCGTCAACATCGGCATCGGCGGCAGCGACCTGGGCCCGCAGATGGTGCTGCCTGCGCTCGACGCCTTCTGCCACCGCGGGCTGAAGTTCCATTTCGTCTCCAACGTCGACGGCCACGACATCGCGCCGGTGTTGCGCCAGTGCGACCCGCGCCACACCCTCTTCATCGTCGCGAGCAAGACCTTCACCACCCAGGAGACCATGGCCAACGCCCGCGCCGCGCGCGACTGGTTCCTGGCGCACGGCGGCGTCGACACCGGCCGGCATTTCGTCGCCACCACCACCAACGTCCAGGCCGCGGCCGAGTTCGGCGTCAAGACTACCTTCGGCTTCTGGGACTGGGTGGGCGGCCGCTACTCGCTGTGGAGTTCGATCGGCCTGCCGATCGCGCTGGCCATCGGCGCCGCGAATTTCCGGGCGCTGCTGGCCGGCGCCCATGCGATGGACCTGCACTTCAAGCAGTCGCCGCTGGAGCGCAACCTGCCGGCCGTGCTCGGCCTGCTCGACGTCTGGTACCGCAACTTCCACGGTTTCGGCAGCCGCAGCGTCGCGCCCTACCACCAGGGCTTGAAGCGCCTGCCCGCCTACCTGCAGCAGCTGGAGATGGAGTCCAACGGCAAGCGGGTGGATCAGCGGGGCGAGGCGCTGCCCTACGCCACCAGCCCGGTGGTCTGGGGCGAGCCCGGCACCAATGGGCAGCATGCCTATTTCCAGATGCTGCACCAGGGCACCGAGACCATCCCGGTCGAATTCATCCTGGTGAAACGGCCGAGCCACGCTCCGGCTGCCGAAGGCGGCGACGCCGCGCTGCAGGCGCAGCTGGCGCGCCAGCACGCGATGCTGCTGGCCAACGGCCTGGCCCAGTCGCAGGCCCTGATGCAGGGCAAGACGACGGGGCAGGCGATGGGCGAGAAGGCGCCGACGGCCTCCAGGACGCTCGAAGCGGCGACGCTGGCGCGCCACCGCACCTTCCCCGGTAACCGGCCCAGCACCACCTTGTTGCTGGAGGCGCTGACGCCCCGCAGCCTGGGCGCGTTGATCGCGCTCTACGAGCACCGCGTATTCGTCAGCGGCGCGGTGTGGGGCATCAACAGCTTCGACCAGTGGGGCGTCGAGCTGGGCAAGGCGCTGTGCAACGACCTGCTGCCGCGCCTGGCCAGCGGCGACACCGCCGGGCTGGATGCTTCCACCCAGGGCTTGATCCGGCGCCTGAGAGGCTGATCCTCAATGGATTGATGGGGCGACCGGCCGACGGCCGGCGTCGTGTGAATGCCGCCAGGCATCCCGCGCATGGCGGCGCAAAAGCGCGCGCCGCCGCTCAGGCAGCCTGCGCCAACAGCGCGCCGGCGCGCACCAGGGTGAATTGATCGGTGTAGGCGTGGCTCATCTCGGCGCGCTCGGGCGACAGGATGCGCAGGGTGCAGCGCGACACGCGGTCGCTCGGCCAGTGCTCGGTGAAGGTCAGCGTCATGCCGTCCCAGGCGACGCCGCTGACTTGCGCCTGTTCGCCGGAATAGGTGTCCACCGCTTTCACCAGGAATTGGGGGCCTTTGGCTTTGACGGTGTAGAGCACGTCGGACCAGGCGGGCTCGTTGCTGTTCCAGTCGCCTACCGGCGACAACACTGACGGGGTCTTCATGGCCATTTGTGTTCACTCCAGTGCTTGCAAGGTTGGGCGCCTTTGCGGCGCGTGGGCCTTACAAAGCATTACGCATGCCAACGCTGTAGCCCCTGGGTACGCCCGGTGTGGCGGGGCGGCCGGCGTGTGGAAGCCCGCACTCGGGTCGGACAAGGTGTGTGGATTTCCGCCCGATTTCCGGAAAGTCGCCGGCGCGCCGTGAAACGGGGACAGGCGGCGCCTTGCAAACCCGCCGCACTTGCCCCAGCATGCGGTTTTCCCTGGCCCGGGTCGGCGTGTCCGACAGGCCGGCCGCGGGCGCCCCGCGCCCCTCCCATGCCCGTTGTCCGCCGATTGAATTTCCCGAGCAAATCTTCCATCTCCCGCCTGCTGGCCGCCGTGGGCGCCTGGTTGTGCCTGGGGGTCATGGCACTGGTCGCCGGCGGCATCGCCTATGTCTGGAGCGAGCGCCATGGTTTCGACCGCCTGGACGACGCGGCCGCCAGGCAGCTCGACCTGTACGCCTCGGTGCTCGAGAACGAACTCGGCAAGCAGGCCTATCTGCCGGCCCTGCTCGATGGCGACTTGGAAGTCGAGGCGTTGCTGCGGGCGCCGATGAACGGCGCGCTGCGCGAAGCGGTCAACCGGGAATTGAGCCGGTTCAGCGTCATTTCCGGCATCAACGCGGCGTTCGTCCTGGACGCGATCGGGACGGTGGCCGCTTCCAGCGACAGCTACCTCAGCGAAAGCAGCGTCGGCCGGGATTTCTCCAAGCGGCCCTTCGTGGCGGACGCCTTGGGCGGCGAGGAATCGCGCCACTTCGAGTCCAATCCACAAACTGGTGCGCCGGAGTACTACTTCGCCCGGCCGCTGGTGCGCGAAGGCCAGGTTTGGGGCGTGGTCGTGGTGCGCATCAGCCTGGCGCCGATGGAATCCACCTGGGAAGACCTGGCCTTCCGCCTGGAAAGCGAGAAGCCGCTGGTGGTCGACGACCAGGGGCTGGTCATCATCTCCTCCGTCCCGGCCTGGAAGTTCAAGACCATGGCGCCGTCCGGCTGGACGAAGGGGCGTTCGATGCTGCCGCTGGTCCCCGACACCCTGGGCTGCTGCGAGTGGCCGTGGCTGACGCCGGCCTCGGCCGGCAGCAGCGGCAGCCAGCTGGCGCGGTTGCGGGTCTCGGCCGACGCGCCGCCGATCAGCGTGGTGGTGCACGAGCGGGCGGTGCCGCGTTTCGGCTGGCGGTTGCTGATCTTCTCCAACGCCGCCGAGGTGTGGCACACCGCGCGGCTGGCCGCCTGGGGCGCCGGGGCGATCTCGGCCAGCGCGGGGCTGCTCTTGCTTTACTGGCTGCAGCGTCGGCGCGTGATCGCGCAGAAGCTGGCGGCGCGGCTGGCCTTGCAGCAGGCCTACGACGACCTGGAGCGCACGGTGCAGCAGCGCACCCGCGAGCTGCAGGTGTCCAACAGCGAGCTGCAGCACGAGATCAACGAGCGCAAGCACGCCGAGACCGTGCTGCGCCAGGCCCAGGAAGAGCTGGTGCAGGCCGAGAAGCTGGCGCTGCTGGGCGAGATGTCGGCCAGCATCTCGCACGAGGTCGGCCAGCCGCTGACCGCGCTGCGGGCGCTGGCGGAGAACGCCAAGCTGCTGCTGGACCGCGGCCAGGGCGACCGGGTGGCCGACAACCTGCGTTCTATCACCGGCCTGGTCGAGCGCATGGGGCGGATCACCGCGCAGCTCAAGTCGTTCGCGCGCAAGACCCGCGTGGCCGACCACCCGGTGCGCCTGAACGTCGCGGTGCACGCCGCGCAGGAGATGCTCTCCTGGCGGCTGCGCGCCGAGGACGTGGAGGTCGAGCTGGACTTGATCGCCGAGCTGCACGTGCGCTGCGACGAGAACCGCCTCGAACAGGTGCTGGTCAACCTGATGGCCAACGCAGCGGACGCGATGCAGGGCCGCCAGGCCAAGCGCATCACCATCCGGTCGTGGGTGCACGCGGGGCGGGCCTGGGTGCGCATCACCGACAGCGGGCCCGGCATCCCCAACGACCTGCGGGCCCACCTCTTCGAGCCCTTCTTCACCACCAAGCCCGCCGGCGCGGGGCTGGGCCTGGGGCTGGTGATCTCCGCCAACATCGTCAAGGAATTCGGCGGCGAATTGCGCGCCGTGCCGGTGGAGCAGGGCGCGGCCTTCGAATTCGACCTGCCTTTGGAGCCAACGAGTGGACAGAACGGACAGCAACAACAGCAGCGGCAAGAGCGGCAACATGTTTGAAGGTTTCAAGATCGTCTTCGTCGAGGACGACATGCCGGTGCGCCTGAGCCTGACGCAGACGCTGGAGCTGGCCGGCTTCCAGGTGCAGGGCTGCGAGTCGGCCGAGAGCGCGCTGCTGCACATCGCGCCGGGCCTGATGGGCATCGTGATCAGCGACGTGCGGCTGCCCGGCATGGACGGCCTGACGCTGCTGACCAAGGTGCAGGAGCTGGACCCGAGCATCCCCGTGGTGCTCGTGACGGCGCACGGTGAAGTGACGCTGGCGGTGCAGGCGATGCGTTCGGGCGCCTACGACTTCATCGAGAAGCCCTACGCGCCGGCCCACCTGGTCGACGTCGCCACACGCGCGATGGAACGCCGCGCCCTCGGCCTGGAAGTGCAGGCGCTGCGCCTGCAGCTGCAGGAGAAGGCGGGCATCGAGGCGGCCCTGCTGGGCCAGTCGGCCGTCATGCAGATGCTGCGGCGCCAGGTGATGAACCTGGCCGCCACCTCGGCCGACGTGCTCATCGTCGGCGAGACCGGCAGCGGCAAGGAACTCGTCGCGCGCTGCCTGCACGAGCACAGCGCTCGGCGGCAGCGCCATTTCGTGGCCATCAACTGCGGCGGGCTGCCGGAATCCCTGCTGGAGAGCGAGCTGTTCGGCCATGAGGCGGGCGCCTTCACCAACGCCTCCAAGCGCCGGGTCGGCAAGTTCGAGCACGCGCAGGGTGGCACCCTGCTGCTCGACGAGATCGAGAGCATGCCGCTGGCCTTCCAGGTCAAGCTGCTGCGCGTGCTGCAGGAGCGCACCGTCGAGCGCCTCGGTTCCAACGACGAGATCCCGGTGGATGTGCGGGTGGTGGCCGCCAGCAAGGCCGACCTGCGGGCGCTGAGCGCCCAGCAGAAGTTCCGCGGCGACCTTTATTACCGGCTCAACGTGGCGGTGCTCAACCTGCCGCCGCTGCGCGAGCGCCGCGAGGACATCCCAATGCTGTTCGAGCACTTCGTGGGCGTGGCGGCGGTGCGCCACGGGCGGGAGGTGCCGGCGGCGCAAGGCTGGCCGGTGCACCAGCTGATGGCCCACGACTGGCCGGGCAACGTGCGCGAGCTGCGCAGCGCGGCCGAGCGCTTCGTGCTCGGCATGGGCGAGGGCTGCATCCTGCCGCAGATGGAGGAGGCCGCGGCCGTGACGCTGTCCCAGCAGCTCGACCAGGTCGAGAAGGTGCTGATCGAGCAGATGCTGCGCAAGCACCGCGGCCGCGCCACGCCGACGAGCGAGGCGCTGGGCATCGGCAAGAAGACCCTCTACGACAAGATCACGCGCCACGGCATCGTGATCGACACCTTCCGCTCCCACCCGCCGGAGGACGCGGACGCTTGAGCAGGCTCAGCGGTAGCTCGCCGGGTCGCTCGAATCGGTGGGCTTGGCGATGATGCGACGCAGGACGTCGGGCATCGGCAGCTCCAGGTTGAGCTGCTGCGGCGGGATCGGCGACTGGAACCACTTCCGGTAGATGTGGTGGATCTCGCCGCTGGCGAAGAGCGACCTGATCGTCTCGTCGGCCAGGCGCTTGAAGGGCTCGTCGCCCTTGGGCAGCAGGATGCCGTAGGGCTCGACCGCCAGCACTTCGCTGGAGATGACGTAGTCCTGCGCACGGCCCGTGGCCGCCACCGAGCTGCGCAGCAGCACGTCGTCCATCGCATAGGCGGCGGCCCGGTTGTGGGTGACCATGGCGAAGGCTTCGGGGTCGTCCTTGACCGACAGGATGGTGGCCTTCAGGCCGCGCGCGTCGTTCAGAGCGGTCAGGTGCTTGATGCTGGTGGTGCCCATGGTGGAGACCACCGCTTGCCCGCGCAGGTCGTCGATGCGCACGATGGGGTGGGACTTCCTCGACACCAGGCGGCTCTCGGCGACGAAGAACGTCAGGCTGAAATCCACCTTGGCCTGGCGCTCCCGGTTGTTCGTGGTCACGCCGCATTCCATGTCGATGCTGCCGTTGGCGACCATCGGGATGCGGGTGGCCGAGGTCACCGGGACCCGCTTGACGTCCAGGCGCCGCAGGCCGAGGCGTTTCTGCACCGCCGACACGATGCGGTCGCAGATGTCGATCGAATAGCCGACCGGCTGCTGGCGCGCGTTCAGGAAGGAGAAGGGCACCGAACTTTCGCGGTGGCCGACCGCGATCACCCCGGATTGCTGGATCTTGCGCAGCGTCGCGGA
>CBJNAE010000019.1:0-20693 GCA_966433995.1 uncultured Ideonella sp.
CGAAGGTGTCGCGCGCGCTGTGGCCCAGGGCCAGCACCACGTGCGTCGCGGCGATCTCTTCGCCCGAGGCGAGCTGCACGCCGCGCAGTCGGCGTCCGGCCTTTCCTTCGTCGATCAGCAGGTCGGTCACGCGCTGCCCGAAACGGATCTCGCCGCCCAGGGCCTCGATGTCGGCCCGCATCTTCTCCACCATGCTCACCAGGCGGAAGGTGCCGATGTGGGGCTTGCTGACGAAGAGGATTTCCTCCGGCGCGCCGGCTTTCACGAACTCTGTGAGCACTTTGCGCGTGAGGTGGCGCGGATCGCTGATCTGGCTCCAGAGCTTGCCGTCGGAGAAAGTGCCGGCCCCGCCCTCGCCGAACTGCACATTGGACTCGGGGTGCAGCACTTTCTTGCGCCACAGGTCCCAGGTGTCCTTGGTGCGCTGGCGCACCTCCTTGCCGCGTTCCAGCACGATGGGCTTCAAGCCCATCTGCGCCAGGATCAGCGCCGCGAAGATGCCGCAGGGGCCGAAGCCCACCACCACCGGGCGGCGGCGCTCGGGGGCTGCGATGTAGAAGTCCGCCGGCGCCTGGCCGGCGAAGCGGTAGCGGGTGTCGGGCGAGGGCTTCACGTGGTTGTCGCCCGCGAAAGCCTGGAGCAGGGCCGCTTCGCCATCGACTTCGCAGTCGACGGTGTAGGTCAGCACCGGCGCGTTCTTCTTGCGGGCGTCCACGCCGCGCTTGAAGACGGTGTGGGACTTCAGCGCCGCGTCCGCCACCTTCAAGCGGCCCAGGATGGCCTGGCGCAGCGCGCCTTCGGCGTGGTTCAGGGGCAGGCGCAGTTCGGTGATTCGGAGCATGGGCTTGGCAAGGGAAGCTGGCGTCGGGGAGCCGGCGATGGGGCCGATGGGAGGCCGATATTTTCCGCCACCCGCGCATCCGCGCCGCGCGCCCCCTCCCGCATGCGAAGTTAGGGGTGCGCGCGAGGCGGTCGCCCCTACCTTTCAGGATTGTGGCCAGCCATGCCGCGTCCACATACTGGGCTTCGATCCGTACCCATGAACAACCCAGGAGCCCACACCATGGCCAAGAAGAAATCCGACCTCACTGCCGCCGGCGGCAACGACGCCTCGCTGCCCATCACGGGCGACGCCTTGCTCGCCCGCGCCGACGTGCCCGACAACGACCGCCCGCCGGCCGAACTGAACGCGCTGCGCAACTTCCTCGTGGTCGACCAACTGCCGGGCACCGCCGGCGGCAAAGGCGCGGCGCTGTCGGCGCTGTCGCTGCAGGGGGCCCAGGCGATCGCCAACCCGGGCGCGGTGCTGGGCCATCTCGGCCAGTCGCTGCAGGCCATCGATCTGCCGAAAGCCTCGCGCGCCACGCCGCGGGATTCCGAGCCCTACCTGCCGAAGTGGAGCGGCGTGTCGTTCGCGCCCCGCAGCGGCGTCACCGGGCCGGGCAAGCTGCTGCGCCGGCGCAGCGGCGCCAAGGTGAAGCCGGAATACGTCTTCCCGCCCGACGGCCGCCAGGTCTACTACCCGAACAGCTACCCCTGGCGCATCGTCGGCCGCATCTTCGTCTGGGCCAATGCGTCGTCGCCGAACTGGAGCTGGTCGGGCTCGGCCTCGCTCGTCAGCCGCAACGCCATCCTGACCGCCAGCCACGTCGTGCCGTGGAACAGCGGCTCCAACTGGAAGGCGCTGTTCGTGCCGGCCTACTACGATGGCGCCTCGCTCTACGGCGCCAACGCGGCCTCCTGGATCACCTCGGCCCGCGGCTACAAGGACCACGGCCAGGGCGACGACATGGCGGTGATGAAACTCGCCCAGCCGCTGGGCGACTGGCTCGGTTACTTCGGCTACAAGACCTACAACGACGACTGGGAAGACGGCGCCTACTGGACCCTCGCCGGCTACCCCGGCGACGTGGCCGGCGCGCAGCGGCCGTCGGCTTTCTACTGGTTCCCGATCACCGACGACGACAACGACGGCGCCGGCGTCGAACTGGAATACAAGGCCGACACCAACAACGGCAACAGCGGCGGCCCGGTCTTCGGCTGGTGGGACAACAAGCCCTACGTGATCGGCACCCACTCGGGCGGGGAAGACAACTTCGGCGAGCCGAAGCAGAACGTGGCGGCGGGCGGGAGTGCGTTGTCGTCGCTGATCGCGTGGGCGCGCAGCAACTGGTGAGGCGCTGGGACAGGTGCGATGGGCCATGCCACTGGGGTGGCGCTGGGATTCACCCGGCCTGGACGGAGATCCGTTCGGGCTGGGCCCAATCTCTATTCGGGTTGAACCCAATTCCCGTTCGGGCCGAGCCCAATCTCCGTTTGGGCTGAGCCCAATCTCCGTTCGGGCTGAGCCTGTCGAAGCCCCTTGCGGGCATGGGATGCTTCGACAGACTGAATTGACCGAGGCCCTTCGACAAGCTCAGGGTGAACGGTCAATTCTTCCCCGTTCACCCTGAGCTTGTCGAAGGGCCCCTGCTACTTTGCCGTCGAAGCTGCAGCGCTTGGCGTCGAGGGCTTCGACAGGCTCAGCCCGAACGGAGATTGGGCTCTGCCCAAACGGAGATCGGCTCGGCTGAACGGAGCCACTCATCCCGAACCGAGATCCCAAACCGAGGCCTGTTTAGTCCTTCTTGGCCTTCACCGGCCGCTTCCACCCCGCCAGCGACACCTGCTGCGAGCGCGTGAGCGTGAGCTGCCCCGCCGGCGCGTTCTTGCCGATGGTGGAGCCGGCGCCGATGGTGGCGCCTTCGCCGATCGTGACCGGCGCCACCAGCACGCTGTTGCTGCCCACGTGCACGTCGTTGCCGATCACGGTGCGGTGCTTGTTGGCGCCGTCGTAGTTGGCGGTGATGCTGCCTGCGCCGTAGTTCACGCGCTCGCCCACGGTGGCGTCGCCCAAGTAGGCCAGGTGGTTGGCCTTGGCGCCGTCGGCGAGCGTCGAGTTCTTCACTTCGACGAAGTTGCCGATGTGCACCTCGCGTCCCAGTTCGGCTCCGGGGCGCAGCCGCGCGAAGGGGCCGATCAGGCTGCCGGCGCCGACGGTGGCGCCCAGGGCGTCGCCGTCGATGTGGGTAAAGGGGTGGATGACGGCGCCGGCGTCGATGCGCGCGTTGCGCACCACGCAGTTCGCGCCGATGCGCACCCCGTCGCCGAGCTGGACCTCGCCCTCGAAGACGCAGTTGACGTCGATCTCCACGTCGGCGCCGCAGGCGAGCCGGCCCCGCAGGTCCAGCCGCGCCGGGTCGGCCAGGCGCACGCCTTGCTCCATCAGCTTTTCGGCCACGCGGCGCTGGTGGCGGCGTTCCAGGTCGGCCAGCTGCAGCGGGCTGTTCACGCCGAGCACCTCGGTCTCGTCGCGGGCCTGGGCGGACACGACTTCCACGCCCTCGGCCACTGCCGCGGCGACCACATCGGTCAGGTAGTACTCGCCCTGGGCGTTGTCGTTCTTCAGACCGGCCAGCCAGCGCTTCAAGGCGGCGGTGGGTGCGGCCATCACGCCGGTGTACACCTCGCGGATGAGGCGCTGCTCGTGGCTCGCGTCCTTGTGCTCGACGATGCCGGCGATCAAGCCATCGCCGCCCTGTCGCACGATGCGCCCATAGCCGGTGGGGTCTTCCAGCACCACCGTGAGCAGGGCCAGCCTGGCGCCGCCGCAGGCCTGGACCAGCGCGGCCATCGTGCCCTCTTCGATCAAGGGGACGTCGCCGTTGAGGATCAGCGTGGTGCCGTCGCCGTCGTTCAGCGCGGGCACGGCCTGCTGCACCGCGTGCCCGGTGCCCAGCTGCGGCATCTGGCGCACGAAGCGCAAACCCTTGCCCCTCACCTGGGATTCGACCTCGTCCGCGCCGTGGCCCGTGATGGCGATGGTGCGATCCGCGCCCAGCGCTGCAGCGGTGTCGAGAACATGCTGCAATAGGCTCTTGCCGGCCAGCCTGTGCAAGACCTTCGGTTTCGCCGACTTCATGCGGGTGCCTTTGCCCGCAGCCATGATCACGATATCGAGCGCCATGATGAACACATCCTTCAAGTGGGCCGCTTCGGTGCGGCGGGTGATTATCGGCGCCCTGGCCGCGGCGACGGCCCTGCTGGCCGCCTGCAGCGCCTTGCGGCTGAGCTACAACCAGGCCCCCACCATCGCCTACTGGTGGCTGGATTCCTACGTGGACTTCAACGACACCCAGTCGGCCCGGTTTCGCCAGGACCTGGCGCAATGGTTCGAGTGGCACCGCCGCGGCCAGTTGCCCGACTACGCCCAACTGCTCGCCCGCGCCCGCGCCGAAGTGCTGGAGCCGGTGACGCCGGCCCAGCTTTGCGAGTGGAACCAGGAAGGCATGCGCCGCCTGGACGCCGCCTTCGAGCACGCCGTCCCGGCGCTGGGCGACCTGGCGCTGAGCCTGACGCCCGAACAGTTGCAGAACATCGAGCGCCGCTACGCCAAGAACAACGCCGAGGCGGTGAAGGAGCACCTGCCCCCGAAGCCGGAAGACCGGCTGAAAGTGGCGGTCAAGCGCGCCGAGGAGCGCGCCAAGACGGTGTACGGCCGGCTCAACGACGCGCAGCGCGAGCGGCTGGCCCGCGGCGTGGCCGGCGCCCCGATCGACGCGGCCGCCTGGATCGACGAAAGGAAGGCGCGCCAGCAGGACATCCTGCGCACCCTGAACCGCCTGCAGCCGGTGGCCGCCGCCGCCGACAAGGCGCCGGCGGAAAAAGCCAAGGCGCGCGAAGAAGCCCAGGCCGGCATGCGCGCCCTGATGGCCCACTGGCACCGCTCGCCGCGCGAGCCCTACCGCGCGCTGCAGCAGAAGGCGGTCGACTACAACTGCGCGCTGGCCGCCGACGTGCACAACCTGAGCACCCCGGCCCAGCGCCAGGCGGCCGCCGAGAAGTTCATGGGTTGGGAGGAAGACCTGCGCGCGCTGATCGCCCAGCGCTGACCGGGCCGTCCCCCGCCCGCCTCACTTCGGCAGCGGCACCTGCACGACGCGCGTGCTCGATGTGGCCTTGGGGAAGTCGGTCAGCGCGGCGTCGTACATCGCCGGCAGCCAGCTGCTGCTGGCCGCGGCGAAGCCGAAATTGCTGGCGCGGGCTTCATACAGCACCTTGCCGCTGGCGCGGTCGCGCAGCAGCACGGCCACTTCGCGGTCGACCTGCTGGTTGTTCAGCGAGGTGTCCCAGGCCGGCACCCAGTAGAAGCCGGCGCGCGGGCTGCGGTACCGGTAGTGGTGGGACAGCGCGGGGTGCCAGTAGAACGGGTCGTCGAACGGCGAACGCTGGGCGGCCGAGATGCGCGCGCCGATCTGCACCAGCACGTCCGGCGCCTGGCCCGTGGCCGCCGGCTTGAAGCCGGCGCGCTCGATCGCGCCGCGGGCGGCGTCTTCCAGCGCGCGCTGGTTGTTGGACAGCGCCTCCTGCGACGGCAGGCGGTCGAAGGCGTAGGTTCCGGGTTTGCGGTCGGCCGGCCAGCTGCCATAGGTGCTGACTTCGCTGCGCAGCGTGTTGAAAGAAGCGCACCCCGAGGCCAGCACGGCGCTGGCGGCGAGGACGAGGGTCGGCAGCCATCTCTGCATGGTTCGGCTCCTGGGGGCTGTGAAGGTCGGATGAATGGGCGGAGAGGTGGGCATCGGTCGGTCCAACGATCGGTCGGTCGGTCGAATCAGGAAGCGGCGGCGTCGGGCGGCGTCCCCGCCTGGAACGGCATCGCCTGCGGCGACAGCGAGGGTTGCAGGGGCAATCGGCTCGCCTGCGGCCCGCAATCGTCGTCGTCGAAGGCTTTGTCGCCGTGGGGGTCGGCCACGCCCGTAGCTTGGAGCGCGGCGAAGGGGAACAGGTTCCTGTCCATCATGTGGGACGGCACGATGTTGCCCATGGCCTTGAAGAGGTTGTCCACCCGGCCGGGAAACTGGCGTTCCCACTCGCGCAGCATTTTCCTGGTCTGCACGCGCTGCAGGTTCTCCTGGCTGCCGCACAGTGTGCACGGGATGATGGGGAAGCCCCGGTGCTCGGCCCAGCGCTCCAAATCGGTCTCGGCCACGTAGGCCAGCGGGCGGATCACGACGTTCTTCCCGTCGTCGCTGACGAGCTTGGGCGGCATGCCCTTCATCTTGGCGCCGAAGAACATGTTCATGAACAGCGTCTGCACCATGTCGTCGCGGTGGTGGCCCAGGGCCACCTTGGTCGCGCCGAGTTCGCCGGCCACGCGGTAGAGGATGCCGCGGCGCAGGCGCGAGCACAGGCTGCACATCGTCTTGCCCTCGGCGACCACGCGCTTGACGATGGAATAGGTGTCCTGGTTCTCGATGTGGAAGGGCACGCCGACGCTTCTCAGGTAGTCGGGCAGCACGTGTTCCGGGAAGCCCGGCTGCTTCTGGTCGAGGTTGACGGCGACCAGGTCGAAGTTCACCGGCGCGCGCTTGCGCAGGTTGATGAGGATGTCGAGCAGGGCGTAGCTGTCCTTGCCGCCGGACACGCAGACCATCACCTTGTCGCCTTCTTCGATCATGTTGAAGTCGACGATGGCCTGGCCGACCTGCCGGTGCAGCCGCTTGCTGAGCTTGTTGGCCTCGTAGGCCAGCTTCTCCGCCGATCTCCCCTGCGCCGCCTCGGCGTTCTTCACGGCTTGTTCCTCGGTCGGGTTGGTCGCGCCCATGGCGGCTCCTGTCTCTGACTGACTAGCTAACTGATTAACCGGCGGTCGCCCGCTCACAGGCCTTTGAGGCCGAACACCTCGCAGCCCACCGCTTCGCAGTCGGGGTAGACGTCGGGCTTCTCGGTGGACACCTGGGCCGCTCGCACGCGTGGGTGGGCCAGCATCAGGCGCAGCACGTCGTCGCACAGGGTCTCCTGCAGGTGGATGTGGCCTTTGCTCACGCGCTCGGCGATGGTGCGGCGGATGAAATCGTAGTCCACCACCTCGTCCAGCTCGTCTTCCTTGGGCGTGGACAGCGCCAGCGGGATGTAGAGGTCGACGTTGATCAGCACCCGCTGCTCGCCGCGCTTCTCGAAGTCGTGGACGCCGATGTTGATCCAGACCTCGTAGTCGCGCAGAAAGAGGCGCCGGCAGTCCATCAGGCTGGGGTGGCTGAGCAGGCTTTGCATGGTGTCAGTCTTCCTTGGGGATCTTTTTGCCCGGGTTGGCCAGGAACATCACGTCCCGGCCCTGGGCCTGCAGGTGCTGGCCGCCGTCCACCAGCAGTGTGGTGCCGGTGACGGCTTTCGATTCGACCAGGAAGCGGACCGCGTGGGCGATGTCTTGCGGCGTGGACGAGCGTTGCAGCGGCGTCATCGCGTGGGCCTGCCCGAACTCCGCCGGCGTCATCGGGCCGGACAGCAGCGTCACGCCCGGCGCCACGCCGCACACCCGCACCCGGGGCGCCAGCGCCTGGGCCAGCATCACCGTGGCGGCCTGCAGCGCCGCCTTCGACAGGGTGTACGAGAAATAGTCGGGGTTGGGGTTCCACAGTTTCTGGTCGACGAGGTTGACCACGCATCCGGTGCGCTCGCTGCCCCGCAGGTGGTCGTGCAGCGCCTGCGCCAGCAGCACCGCCGGGCCGGTGTTGGCGCGCCAGTGCATTTCCATGGCGGCGTAGCCGAAGCTGTCCGGCGCGTCGTATTCGAAGGACGAGGCGTTGTTGACGACCGCGTCCAGCCGCTGGAAACGCGCCAGCACCGCGGGCACCAGGGCGCGGCAGGCGGCTTCGTCGGCCAGGTCGGCCTCGAACACCGCCGCTTGCGCGCCCAGGGCGGCCGCGTCGCGTGCCGTCGCCTCGGCGTCGGCACGGGAACGGCGGAAGTGCACCGCCAGGTCGAAGCCGTGGCGAGCAAGGTCCAGCGCCAGTTCGCGGCCGATGCGCCGCGCGGCGCCGGTGACCAGCGCCACCGGGCGGGCGGATGAGGCGGAAGGCTCGTGGGAGGTGGGCATCGTGGAGGCAGGGGACGGGGACAAAGGGGTGGATCGGAGATCGGACACCCCGCCGGGCGGCCTTTTCCAGGCCTGCCCTCTAAGATGCCGGGATGTCTCCCATCCCATCGACACCGGCCGACAGTGTATCGGCCGGCACCGCCGGCGGCTTGCTGCGCCTGATTTCGGCGCAGATCGCCGCGCAAGGCGGCTGGCTGCCTTTCGACCGCTACATGGCGCTGGCGCTCTACGCGCCCGGCCTGGGCTATTACAGCCGCGGCAGCCGCCAATTCGGCGCCTTGCCGTCGTCCGGCAGCGATTTCGTGACGGCGCCGGAGTTGTCGCCGCTGTTCGGGCGCTGCCTGGCGCGCCAGGTGGCGCAGGCGCTGGCGGCTTGCGGCGGGACCGACGTGTGGGAGTTCGGCGCCGGTTCCGGCGCGCTGGCGCTGCAGCTGCTCGACGCCCTGGGCGACGCGGTGCGGCAGTATCACATCGTCGACCTGTCCGGCAGCCTGCGCGAGCGCCAGCGCGACACCCTGGCGGCGCATGCCGGCAAGGTCCAGTGGCACGACAGCTGGCCGACGTCGTTCGGCGGCGTGGTCGTGGGCAACGAGGTGCTGGACGCGATGCCGGTGCAGCTGCTGCGTTTCGATGGCCAGCAATGGCTGGAGCGCGGCGTCGTCCACGAGCCGCCGCCGGCCGGCTCGGCCGCCCCCGGCTGGGGCCGCCTGGCCTGGGCCGACCGCCCGACCACCGCGCGCCCGCCCGCCGACGGCCCCTTCGCCCCAGGCACCGTCACCGAGATCCATCCCCAGGCCGAAGCCTTCATCGCCTCGCTCGCCGAGCGGCTGGACAAGGGCGCGGCCTTCTTCATCGACTACGGCTTCCCCGAGGCCGAGTACTACCACCCGCAGCGCACCGGCGGCACCCTGATGTGCCACCGCGCCCACCTGGCCGACGCCGACCCGCTGGACAGCCCGGGCGAGAAGGACGTCACCGCCCACGTCAACTTCACCGGCATCGCGGTGGCAGCGCAGGAGGCCGGCCTGGACATCCTCGGCTACACCAGCCAGGCGCGCTTCCTGATGAACTGCGGCATCGCGGACGACCTGCAGGCCGCCGACCTGCGCACCCGCGCCGATGCCCAGAAGCTGCTCACCGAGCATGAGATGGGGGAGCTGTTCAAGGTGATCGGCCTGGCCAAGGGCTGCGGCGACGCCTTCAACCAGGCGCCGCTGGGTTTCGTGTCGGGCGACCGCACGCACACGCTGTGAACCGACCCGAGGACCACCGGTGTTCCGCTGGCTGATCGTCGTCTTCGTCGCCTTGGTGGTCTTCAGCCGCCTGCACCCCTGGCTCCACAAGATCGGCTTCGGCCGCCTGCCTGGCGACTTCCGCTTCCGCTTGTTCGGCCGCGACTGGTTCGTCCCGCTGGCCAGCAGCGTGGCGATCTGCGTGGTGGGGATGCTGATCGGCAAGTTGCTCTGAGTGCCCCAGGGTCGGGCTGCGCCAAATCCGCCCCCGTGGGGGGCAAGGAAACTTGGGACGGCCCGGCGTTTCCTTGAGAGGCTGAGCCGGTGGACCGCGGGTGGTTTCAGCCTCGTCAGCCGCCGGGCGGCGCGGCGTGGTCGCCCTGGTGCCGATCGAAGCCCCACAGCGCCAGCACCACCGCCGCCGCGGCCACCGGCCCCGCGGAGGGCCGCAGGATGGCCACCAGGATGGGCACCACGAAGATCAGCTGGCGCAGCCCCCAGCTGTAAAGCAGGCCGGCGCGGCGCACATAGCGCCGGCCGGCCTCGTGCCAGCGGCGGCGGGCGTCTGTGCCGACCGGGATGGCGCAGACGAAGCCGGTGTGGTTGTAATAGCGCACCGCCATGGCCGAGGCCACCAGCGAGCCCAGCAGCGCGGCGATCAGCGCCAGCTCCAGCGCGAGCTGCACGCTGAAGGACGCGCCGCCCTGCAGGGCCAGTTGCGTGCGCAGGCCGGGCAGGGCCAGCGTCATCGTGCCCATCAGGCCGAGCGCGGCGGTGGAGGCGATCATCGTCGCCGACATCACCGAGTTGCGCAGGGTCTGCACCGCCAGCACTTCCGAGCCCGGGTGGGTGGACACCGCGGTGAACCATTCTTCACGCAGCCGCGCGTTCACGGTGCGCGCCAGCCGGTGCGGATGGCGCTTCTGCAGCCACAGCAGCATCAGCTCGTAGGCGGCCATCAGCAGCACCGTGGCGCCGGCCTGCAGCCAGGCGGCGCCTTGCGCCGGCCAGAAGGGTTCATCGCCCATTTCCATTCCCTTTCATGACACGCCTGCCCGCGGCGGATTCAAATCATGCCCCTGCAACGCGCCGCGCCGCAGCGGCAGGCCAGCCGGCCGGCGTGGTGGGTTTCGCCGTAGTCGGCGGTCAGCTCCTCGCCGGGGGCGATGTCGCGCAGCGCGTAGAAGGCGGCTCGGCCTTGCTGGATTTTCAGCACCATGTTGGGCTCGCAGGCATGGTTGGCCCAGCGCAGCGGGTCATTGGACGCGGTGGCGTCGATGGCCCGCTTGCCGGACACGGCGATCATGAACACATGCCCGCTGTCCTTGCGCGCGCGGCGGGCCCTCGCGAAGGCTTCCGCCTGGCTCACGCTTTCGCCGCGCACCTCGCCGATCTTGCATCGCGCCGGGATCGCCCCCACCGCGAACGCGCCAAGGCCCTCGATCCCGCTGTCGCCGACGGTGACCGGGTATTTCTGGGGGTCGGCCGGGCGGCCGCGCACCGTCTCGCCGGCGCTGGCGGATTGTTCTTCCGGGACGGATGCGGTGGGCGGTAGCGTTTGCAGTCTGGGCATGGCTCAGCGGGCGGTGGGAGGCGGGCGATGCCTGGGCCGTTTCAGGACCAGCCGAGCCGGAACTGCAGCCAACGGTAGGGTTTTTTCCAGGAAGGGGTGTGCCGGGCGACGAGTTCGCGGCTGAACTGCCGCAACAAGCGCTGCAGGACGGCATGCCTGTGCTTGTGGGACAGTATTTTCAGGGAAGCGAAACGGGTGAGCGCCAGGCCGCTCTGCCCGGCTTGCGCAGCGTCACTGTAGGCCGACAAGGCTTGCCGCAGGTGGGAAAAATAAGGCCGCAGTTCAACGTCCTTGAGCCGTTCCAGGTGGCCGGCAAGGGCGGCGAGGTCGCCGGCGCGCCCGGCGTCGAAGGCTTGCCAGAGCCAGGCCTCGGGATTGTCGGGGTGGATCGAGAGCGAGCGCGACGTCACGGTGAAGGCGTCGCGGTGGCGGCCGATTTGCCGGTAGGCGGTGGCCAGGTTGTCCAGTGCCCAGGCGGGCGCGTCGGCGCGGTCGCGCCAGTCTTGCATCCACGCCACCGCCTCCGCCGGCCTTTCCTGGTCGATGTAGGCGCCAGCCGCCAGGGCCCAGCATTCAGTGTCCTGCCGCAGCGTTTGCCGGTAGTCCTTGACGAAGCGGTTCAGCAGGCGCGCGTCTTTGTGATCGGCCAGCCAGAGCAGCAGGCCCTGCTTGACGGCCCCCGATGGGTCCTGGCGCAACGCCTTGCGGACGTCGCGGTAGAAGGCACCCGGCAGCCAGCCCCCGCCTTGGTGGTCCAGCCACAGGCGCACCGCGGCTCGGCTGCAAGGCCCCTTCTTCAAGGCGTCTTCGATGGCCTCGGCGAAATAGACCGACCAGCCCGCTCGGTTCACGCAGTCCACCGCGGCTTGCGACAGCTGCGGGTGCACCTGGGGCGTGGCCACGACTTGCAAAGCCTTGTCGATGGCGAGCCGGCGCTGCCGGGTCGCGGCGGCGCACTGGGCTCGCCGCAAGGCCACCAGCGGTGTCTGGTCGTAGCGCTCCAGGGTGTCGAGGTGGGCTTCGGCGTCATGCCAGCGTTCCTGGCCCATGGTGAGATCCACCAGTTGAAGCGCGGCGAAGCGGTAGGAAGGTTCGATGGCCAGTGCCCGCGCCAAGGATTGCTCGGCCTCCTGCAACTGGCCCTGCTGCTGAAGCGCATGCCCGACGTAGGCGTGGGCCAGCGCGCTTTGCGGCGCCAGCCCGAGCAGCCGTTGCGCCGCCTGCAGGTATTCGGGCGCGCGTCCGAGCTGGTCGAACCAGTCGGCGAGTTCGCGCCACAAGCCGGCCTGCTCGGGGTGGTTCTCCAGCACGCGGCGCATGACGGCCACGGCGTGGCCCATCTCGCCCCGCTGGTGGTGGACGCGCGCCTCGAATGCAATGATCTGGGCCGGGGCCGCTTCGCCCCAGGGGTTGGCCTTCAGGTAGGCCAGCACTTCGTCGCCGCGCCGGGCTTTCAACAGCAAGTCCAGGCGCTGCTCCACCATGGCTTCGTGCCGAGGCTCCAGGGCGCAGCCGTGTTCCGCGGCCTGCATCGCGCGTTCGGGCGTGGCGGCGAATTCCGACAGCCGAAGCCATGCGATCACGTCGCCGGGGCGCACCTCCGCCACCGCTTGCGCGGCTTGCGCGGCGGCTTGGGGTTGCTGGCCTTCCTGCGCCACGCGCTGCAGTACTTCCCAGGCCCAGCGCGGGCCCGGGTCGAGCGACACCGCCGCCCTCAGGTCGTCCAGCGCCTGTGGCAACCGGCCGAGGCGCCAATGCAGCCAGCCGCGCAGCGCACGCAGGTCGGCGTGCGCGGGCTGGCGCCGCAGCGCGGCTTCCAGCACCGGCTCCGCGCGCTCCAATTGGTGACCCTCGTCGGCCACGGAGTCGACGAACAGACGCACCGGCCATGCCCAGGCCGGGCTCAGCTGCAGGGCCTGCTTGAAGTTCTCCCGTGCTTCGTCCCTGCGCTGCTTCAGCAGCAGGGTCCGGCCGCGCTCGGCGTAGAGCCGGGCCATGAGCGGGAAACGTCGCAGAGCCTCATCCTGTAAGCCCAGGCTTTCGTCCAGCCTGCCCATGCGGTTGAACTGGATGGACAGGGCCGCCCAGGCGTGCCAGAGGTCGGGCCGTTGCCGGTGCGCGGCCTGCAGGACCGACAGCAACTCGTCGGCGTCCATCGCCATTCGGGCCTGTTCCTGGAAGGCGAGCAGGCCATCGCCCGTGGTCACTTGGCGGAGCAGGGCTTGTTGAATGAACTGCAGCGCGGCCATGCGCCCTTCACGCGTCGTTTCAAGTTCCACGAGGCTGGCCAGCGCGTATTCGTTGTCGACGCTGATGGCCAGCGCGTCCTTGAAGTGCTGGCGTGCGGCGTCCAGGTCGCCCTGGCGCCAACGCACATAGGCCATCGCGGCATGGGACTGGCTCGAATGGGGCGCCAGCTCGAGGGCTGTGCCGGCGTGGGCGAGGGCCTCGTCCAACCGGCGCGCCTGGCCCAGCTTGAAAGCCTTTTCGCGATGCGTCCAGGCGTCCACCGGGTTGATGTCCAGCATGTGGTCGAGCTGCTCGACCAAGGGGGCGACCGGATCCTGCGGCAGGTGGGCCAGCAGCAGGCGCTGCAGCTCGAAATGCTGAGGATGCCGGCTGGCCACTTGTCGCAGGTAAGCCACCGCAGCGTCCCGGCCCTGGGTGTTTCCCAGGCCGTTGGCCACCATGCGGTGCGTTTCCACGTTCAAGGGCTCCAGGGCCGCGGCCTGCCTGGACACCTCCACGGCTTGTGCCCACCGGCCCTCGTCGCGCAGGAAAAGCGCTTGGCTGCGCAGCCAGGTCGCCTGCTTGGCCACGTGTCGTGCTTTGTCCAGGTGCGCATGGCCGGCGGCCCTTTGGCCGCGGCGCAGTTCCGCCTCGGCGGCGAACAGCAGCAGGTCGGGGTCGTCCGGGCGCTGCGCAAGCGCCCGTGCCAGTTGGTCGAATCCCTCCGCTGTCCGTTCCACCAGGTCGAGCTGGACGAACAGCGTGATCCACGGGGCCGCGGCGCGGCTGCCCAACTGGGCCGCCCGGCGGCGGAGGTGGTCCAGTCCTTCTTCCCCGCGCCGGGTCACCCGCGAGCCGCTCACATAGGACTCGGCGTAGTGCTCGTTGGTGTATTGCAGGCAGGATGCGATGCGGTAGCAGTCCAGGGCTTCCTGCTGGCGGCCGCAAAGCCAGTGGACGCCGCCCAGGGCGTGCCAGGCGGCGCCGTCGGTCGGCGTGACCGACAGGACCTTGTGCAACCAACCGCGGCAGGACTCGGCCAGGCGGCCGTTCTCCATCAGGAATTGCACGTACCGCACGGCCGTGGCTGGATCGAAACCGGACTCCCGCATCACCTCGTCCCACCACGCCTCGCATTGCGCTCGGCCTCCCAGGACGCCGAGCAGCGCGGCTTTGTGGACGGACAGATTGGGCTCGTAGGCGTCCAGCGCCAGCAGTCGCTCGGTGATGGCCAGCAGCGCGCTGTCGTTGCGGTCGTACATGGCCAGCGCGCGCTGTGCGTTCAAGGTCAGCCGGTGGCTCGGGTCGATGCGGCTGAGGGCTTGCGCGGAAAGCTGGGCGGCGTCGCGGTCGTGCGCGCCAAGGGCGCGCATCACCCGGTGGTAGCCGTTCCACAAAAATGCGTCGGGCAGCTCGATGCCGGCCGCGCGGTGGGCCTGGTCCTGGGGCAGCAGCACCATGCCCCGGGGGCCGTGGGCCGAATGGGACTTGAAGAAAGCCTCGGCGTCGAACTCGTTCGCGGTGCGCTTGAACGGATCGCGGATCAGCAGGCTGCCGCGCCATTCGTCGTAGCCGATCACCGCCTGGAGGTGGGCGCTGAGCGTGGCGACCGACGTCACCGTGAAAGGCACGCCCGCGTCCAGCAGCGCCTTGGCGACTTCCCAGTTCACGGTGAACTCGCGCACCCACAGCCCCTGTTCTTCCGCCCAGCGCCGTTCGCTGTGGTGGGCCGTCCCGTCGTAGCAGATCTCTTCGGCGATGCCGAGGTGGTCGGCAGGCAGGCCCCAGTAGCGGCACAGCGCGGTGAGCGTCGCCGGCGCGCAGGTGAGGTGATGCTGGCGGACGAAGCCCACCGGCAACACCACCCGCCGCTGCGGCGCGTCGGTGGTTTCCAGGCGCTGGGCCAGCCGTTCGTAGTAGGGGCCGGGCACCAACCGGGACTGGGCGATGGCTTCCGGCTTGTCCAGGCGCAGCAGCGCCAGGTCGGCACGGCGGGCGGCCAGCCAGGCGAGGGTGGGTTTGTCGGCCAGGGGCCAATAGCGCGCGCAGCCTTCCAGCGCGGTGGCAGCGTCGTCGAGCCGGCCCTTTTCAATCGCCAGGTCGTGCCACGCGGCGCACAGGGATCCGCTTTGCTGCGCTTGCGCGGCTCGCGCGAGCAGCGCCAAGGCTTCGTCGTCGCGGCCGAGCAGCGCGTACAGGTCGGACAGCTTGTGCACCGCGATGCGGTAGCCGGGGCGCAGCGCCAGCGCGGCCTCGGCCTGCGCCAGGGCATCGCCGTAGCGGTCCGCCAACTCCAGGCTGTAGGCGTGCTCCACTTTCAGCCAGGGGTCGTCCGGATCGAGTGCCAGGGCTTCCCGGTGGTCTCGCTCCGATTGTTCGAAATCCCTGAGCAGCGCCCACTGGTGGCCGCGCAGCGAAAGGTATTCGGCGCGCACCGGGCCGGCGGCGGCGGCCGGCAACGGCCAGCGCCGCAGCAGCAGCCAGGTGCGGTAGGGCCCCCGTTTTTCCATGCCGCGCAGCATGTCCACCAGCGCCCGAGGGTTGGCACGGTCGCGCCGCCAGGCCCGAAGCAAGACGGCGTCTGCGCGGCGCTGGTCGCCCAGGTGGGCGAGGATCCGGGCGCGTGCCAATTGCGCCTGCGTGTCTTTCAAGGCTTCCAGGGCCGGCAGCAGGTCTTGGGCCTGCAGGTACAGGCCCTGTTCGCAAAGCGCGTGGGCCTGGGCCACCGCCGCCAACGACCGTTCAAATGTGTTCGACATCGCTTCCCTCGGGCATTCTGGTGTTTCTGGTTTTTATGGCCCCTTTTGCGAAAGGGGCGGCGGATGCTAGGGCCTATTAACAGGCCTTACCGTGGGATCTTGTTGATGGCCGCCCTTGATCAGGGGGAGGCGGGCAATATTTCACGGTGGGGGCGGCGTCCCTCCCGTATTTACAATGCGGGTCTCTCTCGTCATTGGGGAGTAGCCGCCCTGCCGGCCGATCCAGCGCGATCGATCCCGCAGGGGTCTGCGTCAACACACTTGGCCTGGTCCGCAAGGACCGCCGGCCATGGCGCAGACAGCTTGCGCGAGCCTGGCAAGACCTTTGACCGCACCGCTTTCCACTTGGACCACACAGGGCCGGGGCCGGGAAAGCCGTGTGGTCCCTGGTTTTTTCGCGGCCCCGGTGGAGAAGCCACCCCATGGAAGCCTTCCTTGTTTCTACCGGCGTCGTCGCCCTCGGCGAAATGGGCGACAAGACCCAGTTGCTCGCCATCCTGCTGGCGGCGCGTTTGCGCAAGCCCCTGCCCATCGTCCTGGGCATCCTCGTGGCCACGCTGGCCAACCACGCCGCCGCGGCCTGGGTCGGCGAATGGGTGGCCCGCGCGATGGGGCCTGACTTGCTGCGCTGGGTGGTCGGCTTGTCCTTCCTGGCGGTCGCGGCCTGGATGCTGGTGCCCGACAAGATCGACGAATCCGAACAGCCGGGCACCGCGCGCTGGGGCGTGTTCGGCACCACGCTGCTGGCTTTCTTCCTGGCCGAGATGGGCGACAAGACTCAGATCGCCACTGTGGCGCTGGCCGCCCGCTACCACGACCTGTTTCCGGTCGTGGCCGGCACCACGCTGGGCATGATGCTGGCCAATGTGCCTGCGGTGTTCCTGGGCGACCGCATCGCCCGGCGCCTGTCGATGCGCCTGGTGCACGGCGCCGCCGCGCTGATCTTCGCCACGTTGGGCTTGATCACGCTGTTCAGCCGCGCGTCGCTCTTTTGACGCCGTCAGAAATAGACCGACCAGGCAACCGTGCCGTAGCGGCGCACCGGCGGGCGGCCGGGGTCGCGGGCGGGCCCGCCGTGGTTGCCGCCCCAGGCCAGGGCGACGCTGTGCCGGTCGTCCAGGTGCCAGCGCGCGTCCACCTGCCACAGCCGGCTGCCATGGGAGGCGGCCTGGCGCAGGAAAGCCGCGAGGTTGAAGTCGCGTCGGCCGAGGGCCGAGTCCCAGGCCCAGCGCGCGAACCAGGCGTCGCTGCTGCCCGGCGTGGTGGACTGCTGGCGTTCGAGCGTGGCCGTCCAGCCCCAGGGGCTGGTCCAGGTGGCGCCGGCGGCCAGTTCCTGGTCGCGCCGGGGTGCCGGGGCGCCGCCCGCCACCGGCGCGCGCGGAAAGGCGCGGCCGCCCGCCCATTCGCCGTAGGCGACCAGCGAATCGCTGAGCAGGGCGGTGGCGTTGGCGCCCCAGCGCACTGGCTCGCCGGCGCGTGCGTAGGCCAGTGCCTCGGCGCTCCAGGCTTCGGGCGTGCCTGGCGCCCAGCGCAGCAGCGCGGCGTCGGCGCCGTTGGTGCGCTCCCAGGCGGGTGAGCGCGGGGCGGCCCGCGGCCCGGCTTTCGACGACAGTTTCGGGATCCATGCGCCCTGCACCGAGCCCCAGTCGCCCAGCCACTGCTGGCGCAGCATCACCGTGCCCAGGCGGTTCTCGCGCAGCGCCTGCGGGTTCTGGGTCCCCAGGTCGAGCACCGCGCCGCGCTTGAGGAAGTCGCTCGGGTTGAAGCCGCTGGCCACGCCGTTGCGCCACTGGACGCGGCCGATGTCCAGGTAACGGCCCGGTGCCCAGCCCCAGCTGGCGTAGGCCTCGCGCAGGGCCAGGCGCGCCTCGCTGTCGCGCCCGCCCGAAGGCCCCGGCAGCCCCCGGACTTGTTCCAGCCGGGTGGACAAGCCGAGTTTCCAGCTGGCGGCCACCGCCCATTCCCGGCGGAAATCGAGCACCAGTCGCTGCTGGTGGCGGGGCGGGGGCTGCGAAGTGCCGGCTGGCGCGGCGCGCAAGTCGGCGTCTTGTGCCCAGGCCTCCAACCGCAGGCCGCTGTCGGCGCCCGGCGCATCCTGCGGGGCGTCGACGGCTTGCAGGGCCAGCGGGTCGACGGCGGGCGGGTCGGCCGGCGCCTGTGCGGCTGCGATGCCTGGAGCGGCCAGGCATGTCGCGAACCACCAGGCCGCCGCTGCCGACGTCGCGGGTGACGACGCGGCCATCACGGCTCGCCGGTGAAGCGCGGCAGGAAGTCGCGCTGCAGCCAGGTTTCGGGGATGTCGCGTGCGGTGGCCGAGGAGGTCTGCATCAACGTCACCCAGTCGGGGTCCAGGCCGTCGATGATGACCGTCTCGGTGGGCCGCTGCTCGCCCAGCACCGGCTGGAATTTTCGGAAATAGGCGGTCTTCAGCAGCCGGCCCTCGGCGGTGAAGAATCGCGCCATCACCGGCCGGCGGTTGGCCGGGTCGATCCAGTAGTCCACCGCGGGGTAGGGCACCTGGGTGTTGGTGGCCTTGAGTTTCAGCCGCACGCAGGCGCAGGGCTGGCCCTGGCCGTCCTTGACCGCCTCTTCGCCGGCGGGCTCGGCCCGGTAGTCGCGTGCCAGGTTGGTGCTCATCACGTCGCCGTTGCTGGCCTGGCCGAGCAAGCGCTGCTGCGGCGAGATGCGCACGCTGGCCTTGGTGGCCGGGTCGTAGAACCACAGGTCGCCGCCGTTGCGCAGCATCAGCTTGCCCGCGTCGCGCGCCGGCGCCATGAAGCGCACCAGGTTGTTGTACTGGCCGCCATCTTTCGACGGCCTCGAATACACCAGCAGGCCGGAGCGGTTGTGCTGCACGCCCTTGCGGAATTCGGTGAGCGTCAGCTGCACCGAGAAGCTGCCGGGCGGGTTGCGCACCGCGTCGCTGGCGGCCAGCAGGGCCTGGGCTTGCGCCTGCGCGTCGGGTTCGGCGCGCGCCGGGCCGGCGGCCACCAAAGCGCCCAGCAGCGCGGCGACCGCGAGGGCCCGGGGCAGCGGGCCGGATGAAGTCGGTGTCTTGGTTTCACGCATGGCGCAGCGCCTCCACGATTTCCATCCGCGAGGCCCTGAACGCCGGCCACCATGACGACAGGCCGGCGATCTTCGTCAGCGTGGCCACCACGCCCAGGCACAGCGCCGCGCTGCCCGCCACGTCGATGCCCACCGGCACGCCGGCCGAATTGCCCGGCGGCGTCCATTGCCAGCCGGCCTGGTTGATGCCGTACTGCGCCGCCAGCAGCGCGGCGGCCACGCCGAGCACGGCGCCCGCCAGGCCGATGAGGCTGCCTTCGGCGATGAAGAGTTGGCGGATGTGGCGTTCCTTCAGCCCCATGGCCCGCAGGGAGCCGATCTCGCCGGTGCGCTCGCTGACGGCCATGTTCACGGTGTTGGCCACCGAGAAGACGGTGACCGCCGCCATCAGCACCGAGACGAAGCCGAACAAGGAGCCGAACATCGCGACCACCTGGTTGTAGGCGGGGGCCACGTCCTGGAAGTCGCGGACCTCCAGATCCTGCCGCGGCCCTGCGCCTGCATCCGGGCTGCCTCGCAGCAGGGCCTCGATGCGCTGCCGGGCGGCCGCCATGTCGTCGGTGCGGTGCAGTTGCACGACGATGGCCGAGGCGCCCGCCGCGCCGGGGCCGAACACCAGGCGCTGGGCCAGCGGCAAGGACAGGCCGACGTACATCCCGTCGCGTTCGCGCACGCCCTGCGGCTCGGCCCGGGCGACGTTCATGCGCACCACGTTGGGCGCGCCGCCGGGGCTGGCGGCCAGCAGTTCGATGGCGGTGTCGGCGCCGCCGTCTGCGTTGCCGGCCGGGCCATCGGCCGCCGTGCGGGCTTGCCGGCTCAGCTCGGCCAGGTCGTCGCGGATGGCGGGTGCCGACGCGCCGGCGTGCGCCGGGCCGACGCCTTGCAGGGGAGCGCTGGCGCAATGCCGGGCCTGCAGCGCCTCGCACAGCCCGAGCAGTTGGGCCAGGCCGACGCCGACCACGCCGTCCAGCGGCCGTTCCGCGCTCAAGTGGCTGGCCGCTGGGGGCATGCGCATGCCCTGCCCGTCCCAGGCCAGCATCGCCAGGCGGTCTACCGGCTGCCAGCCGGTGCCGGCGAAATTGCTCGACTGGCCGCTGGCGAAGCGGCCGGCCACGCCCTGCACCTGCAGCACCGGTGTGACCACACGGGCCAGCGGGCCGAGCACCGGGTCGGACCGCAGCAGGGCGGCCAGCCGGCCCGGCTCCTGGATGGCGAAGCGCGAGGGGTCGGCGCGGCCGAAGTCGAGGTAGCCGCGCACCATGACCTGAAGGTGCCCGGTCTGGCGCACCGTGGTGGTCTGCAGGCCTTTGACCGTGGCGGAGACATAGCCGCCCAGCAGCACCATGGCCGCGGCCGACACGCCCAGCGCGCCCAGGGTGAGCGCGGTGCGCCGGCGGTTGCGCAGCACGTTGCGCAGGGCCAGGGGGAGGATGTTCATGCGGGATTCCTTTCCAGGGGGTGGGAGGCCGCGGCGTCGCCGCCCCCCGCGCGTTCGACGCGCTCGACCTCGCCGTCGACGATGAAGACGCGGGTGTCCGCCGCCTCCTGCAGGGCCGGGTCGTGGGAGGAGAACACCACGCTGGTGCCCGTGGCGCGCTGCGTGCGGCGCAGCAGTTCGACGATGTCGGCGCCGGTCTTGCGGTCCAGGTTGGCGGTGGGCTCGTCGGCGATCAGCAGCCGGGGCTGGTTGGCCAGCGCGCGGGCGATCGCCACCCGCTGGCGCTGGCCGCCGGAGAGCTCGGCGGGGCGGTGCGCGCCCTTGCCGCCCAGGCCCACGGCGTCGAGCAGGGCCAGCGCGCGTTCGCGCCGTTCGGCGGCGGTGGCGCCGGTCAGCCGCATCGGGTATTCGATGTTCTCGGCCGCGGTCAGCACCGGCAGCAGGTTGAAGCTCTGGAAGACGAAGCCGATGTGCCGGG
>CBJNAE010000020.1:0-20590 GCA_966433995.1 uncultured Ideonella sp.
TCCTGGCCGGCAACATCTCCAAGGCCAAGAACCCGGCCGACTTCAAGATCGTCGGCGAAGTGCTGTCGGTCGAGCCGATCGCCATCATGATCCGCAAGGACGACCCGGCTTTCAAGAAGGCGGTCGACGACAGCATCAAGGGCATGATGAAGTCCGGCGATATCGCCAAGGTGTGGGACAAGTGGTTCATGCAGCCCATCCCGCCGAGCAACACCAAGGTCGGCCTGCCGGTCAGCGCGTCCACCAAGGAAGCCTGGGCCAACCCGAACGACAAGCCGATGGAAGACTACGCCAAGAAGTAATCGAGTATCCATCGCCCCGGCCCTCGCCGGGGCCGGCAAGCCCAGGCCGTCGTCGCCTCTCGGGATCGGCGGACTGGGCTCTTTTTCGTTCAAGAGAAATTGGGCCGCGGCGGTGTAATTCTTTGTGCGCCCACCTGCGTGTTTCCCCCGAAACAAAATCTGTCAAGCGTATGCGAAAAACGCATCGTGCCTCAGGCAAACAGCATTGGCGCTGACGCCCCGTGCACCCCTACAGTTGGAAACATTTTTCATTCTTAGCGCCCGCTCGGGCACATGCTGGAATCCCCCACATGACAGCTGCTGAATTTCGCACCGAACACGATTTCCTCGGTTCGCGTGCGATCCCCGTGAATGCCTATTGGGGCGTGCACACCGCCAGGGCGGTCGAGAATTTCCCGATCACCGGCCAGACCGTTTCCCTGATGCCCGACCTGGTGCGCGCCCTGGCCTTCGTGAAGAAGGCGGCCGCCTGCGCCAACCGCGAACTGGGCGTGGTCGCGCAAGCGCAGGCGCAGGCCATCGCGCTGGCCTGCGACGACCTGATCGAAGGACGGCTGCACGAGCAGTTCGTCGTCGACGTGCTCCAGGGTGGCGCCGGCACGTCGACCAACATGAACGCCAACGAGGTCATCTGCAACCGCGCCCTGGAGCACATGGGCCTGCCCAAGGGCGCCTACGCCGCGCTGCACCCCAACGACCACGTCAACGCGTCGCAGAGCACGAACGACGTCTACCCCACCGCGCTGCGGCTGGCCGCCTGGGCCGGCATGGGCCGCCTCATCGACGCGCTGGCCGCGCTGCGCGGCGCGTTCGAGGCCAAGGCCGCGGAGTTCTCCCAGGTGCTGAAGATCGGCCGCACCCAGCTGCAGGACGCGGTGCCGATGACGCTCGGCCAGGAGTTCCTCGCCTTCGCCGTGATGATCGGCGAGGACGAGGCCCGCCTGCGCGAGGCGCGGTCGCTGATCGAGGAGGTCAACCTCGGCGCCACCGCGATCGGTACCGGCATCAACGCGCCCGCCGGCTACGGCGACCGCGCGGTCGAGCTGCTCGCGCAGTTCAGCGGCGTGCCGGTGCGCAAATCGCCCAACCTGATCGAGGCCACACAGGACACCGGCGCCTTCGTGCAGCTGTCCGGCGTGCTCAAGCGCGTGGCCTGCAAGCTGTCGAAGGTCTGCAACGACCTGCGCCTGCTGTCGTCAGGGCCCCAGGCGGGCTTCGGCGACATCAGGCTGCCCGCGCGCCAGGCCGGCTCGTCGATCATGCCGGGCAAGGTCAACCCGGTGATCCCCGAAGTCATGAACCAGGTCGCGTTCGAGGTCATCGGCAACGACGTCACGATCACCATGGCCAGCGAAGCCGGGCAGCTGCAGCTCAACGCCTTCGAGCCCGTCATGGGCTGGGCGCTGCACAAGAGCCTGGCGCACCTGGCCCGCGCCTGCGAGACGCTGCGGGTCAACTGCGTGGAGGGCATCCAGGCCAACCATGAACTGCTGGCCAGGCGTGTCGCCGAGTCGGTCACGCTGGTCACGGCGCTGAACCCGATCATCGGCTACGAAAAAGCCGCGCTGATCGCCAAGACGGCTCTGGCGACCGGCGGCACCATCGCCGAGACCGCGCAGCAGCTGGGCATCATGACGAGCCTGGAGATGCAGGCCCTGCTGGTGCCGGAGAGGCTCACGCAGCCCGTGCGCCTGGAGGCTTGAAACAGCCTCGCGAGCCCTGGCGTGCGCCCCGCGCGCTGGGAAAACGCGGGGTCCGCGAGAGGGGCTGCTGGAGTAAAGTGAATAGTTACGCGTGACGCAGGGAAACCAGGCGTTTCCCGGTGTTTCTGCGAGTCGAAAAGAATCTGTTTTTTGAACGATTGGAGGCGGTTTTGGGCACATGGGACTGGCAGATATTTCTGCAGGACACAGGAGGCGGCGAGACATACCTGCAGTGGATGATGTCCGCCTGGGGCTGGACGTTGTCCGTCGCGTTGCTGTCCTTGGCGGTGGCCCTGGGCATCGGGGTGGTGATGGGCATCTTCCGGACCACGCCGAGCAAGCCGCTGCTCTACATCGGCAACGCGTGGACCGAGCTGTTCCGCAACATCCCGCTGCTGGTCCAGATCTTCCTCTGGTACCACGTCATCCCGTCCATCTTCACCTCGCTGCGCTCCGTGCCCAGTTTCGTGCTGGTGGTGTTCGCGCTGGGCTGCTTCACCTCGGCGCGGGTCTCCGAGCAGGTGCGCGCCGGCATCCAGGCGCTGCCCAAGGGCCAGCGCTACGCGGGCCTGGCGATGGGCCTGACGCTGCCGCAGACCTACCGCTACGTGCTGCTGCCGATGGCCTTTCGCATCGTCATCCCGCCGCTCACCTCCGAGTCGATGAACATCATCAAGAACTCCTCGGTGGCCTTCGCCGTGAGCATCGCCGAGCTGACGATGTTCGCGATGCAGGCGCAGGAGGAGACGTCCCGCGGCATCGAGGTCTACCTCGCCGTCACGGGCCTGTACTTCATCTCGGCCTTCGCCATCAACCGCATCGCGCTCTTCATTGAACAACGAGTCCAAGTGCCCGGCATGATCGGGGGCGGAAAATGAATTTGAACCTCGATTTCTCCTTCCTGAACTGGGAGGTCGCTTCGGCCTTCATCCTCAAGGGCTTCCTGTTCTCCATCCAGCTGACGCTGGTCGCCATGGTCGGCGGCATCATCCTGGGCACGGTGCTGGCGCTGATGCGCCTGTCGGGCAAGCGCTGGCTGGTGCTGCCCGCCGCGGCCTACGTGAACACGATGCGGTCGGTTCCGCTGGTGATGGTGATCCTGTGGTTCTTCCTGCTGATCCCCGCGGCGTTCTACGCCGCCATCCCTTTCGGGCTGGGCTCGCAGTACCGCACCGAGATCTCCGCGGTGGTCACTTTCGTGCTCTTCGAGGCGGCCTACTACTCAGAGATCATGCGCGCCGGCATCCAGTCGGTGCCCCGTGGCCAGGTGTATGCCGGCTACGCGGTCGGCATGACCTACCCGCAGTGCATGCAGCTCATCGTGCTGCCGCAGGCCTTCCGCAACATGCTGCCGGTGCTGTTGACGCAGACCATCATCCTGTTCCAGGACACCTCGCTCGTGTACGCGATCGGCGCCTACGACCTGCTCAAGGGCTTCGAGATCGCCGGCAAGAACTTCAACCGCCCGGTGGAGACCTACCTGGTCGCCGCGGTGGTGTACTTCGTCCTCTGCTTCAGCCTGTCGATGATGGTGCGGCGCCTGCAGAAGAAAATCCAGATCATCCGCTGAGTCCATCGGCAACCTACAGAAGAGATCGCCATGATTGAAATCAAAAATGTCTCCAAGTGGTACGGCAGCTTCCAGGTCCTGACCGACAACACCACCTCCATCAAGAAGGGCGAGGTGGTGGTGGTCTGCGGGCCTTCGGGCTCGGGCAAGTCCACGCTCATCAAAACCGTCAACGCGCTGGAGCCCTTCCAGAAGGGCGACATCGTGGTGGACGGCATCTCCATCTCCGACCCCAAGACCAACCTGCCCAAGCTGCGCAGCCGCGTGGGCATGGTGTTCCAGCACTTCGAACTCTTCCCCCACCTGACGGTGACCGAGAACCTCACGCTGGCCCAGGTCAAGGTGCTCAAGCGCAATGTCGACGACGCCAAGGTGCGCGGCCTGAAGATGCTCGACCGCGTCGGCCTGATGGCGCACAAGGACAAATTCCCCGGCCAGCTGTCCGGCGGCCAGCAGCAGCGCGTGGCGATCGCCCGCGCGCTGAGCATGGACCCGATCGTGATGCTGTTCGACGAGCCCACCTCCGCGCTCGACCCCGAGATGGTCGGCGAGGTGCTGGACGTGATGGTCCAGCTGGCCAACGAGGGCATGACCATGATGTGCGTGACCCACGAGATGGGCTTCGCCAAGAAGGTCAGCCACCGCGTGATCTTCATGGACGCCGGCAAGATCGTCGAGGACTGCAAGCGCGACGAATTCTTCGGCAACCCCGATGCCCGCTCGCCGCGCGCCAAGGAGTTCCTGTCGAAGATCCTGCAGCACTGACCGCGCGGGCGGCGCCCGCCGCGGCGGTCCCCCACGCCACCCGGATGGCCGCGGCATGCCGCGCCCGCCCGGGCGCTTGCGGGGCGCCGCGGTGAATAGCGCCGCCTTGCCGCAAGCACCGGCCACCTTGTCCTCGCGCTTGAGGGCAATGGTGGCCGTTTTCGTTCGCGGCCTGCTGGGCGTGCTGGTGGCGGCCGGTATCGTCGCCGCCGGCTGGTTCGCGCACGGGCGCAGCCTGGACCAGGGCACGAGCAACCTGCGCACCGAGGCCAACCACCGCCTCGACTTGTTCGCGTCCGTCGTGGAGTCGCGGTTGCGCCGCCTGGAGCCGGTGCCGGCGACGATCCAGCTCAACCCTTCGGTGCTGGCCCTGCTGAGGGAACCTTTGCCGACATCCCGCCGGACGCTGCCCCGGTCGCACAGCGCCGCGCCGGCCAACGACTACCTGCGGCGGCTGAACGCCCACCTGGGCAGCCTGGCGGTCTTCGTGCTCGACGTGCGCGGCATCGTGGTGGCCTCCAGCAACGAGTCGCAACCCGACGACAGCCGGCTCGGCGAAGACGTCTCCTACCGGCCCTACTACCTGGAAGCCCTGGCCGGCCGCGGCACGCGCCAGTTCGCCATCGGTGCCAGCAGCGACGAGCCGGGCTATTTCGTCTCCCACCCCATCCACGACGGCCCGCGCGTGGTGGGTGTGGCCGCCATCAAGATCAGCCTGGGGCCGCTGGAGGGCACGTGGTCCATGCTTGGCGCACCGGCCCTGGTGGCCGACGCCAACCAGGTGGTCATCCTGTCGTCCCAGCCGGAGTGGCGCTACACCTCGATGGTGGAGCTGTCCGCGGAGCGCCGCGTCGACCTGCAGATCACCCGAACCTACGGCGAACTCCGCCTGCCGCAGTTCCCGCTGAAAGTGCGCCTCGTCGTGGACGACGACAGCCAGGAGGTGCGCGGCGAGCTGCCAGACGGAATCTCGCCCGCGCCGGGCGCCGGCGGCCGCCGATCGGGCGTGCTCGTGTTGGGACGCGCGCTGGACGGCATGGACTGGCGTGTCCTGATCTTCCCCGACCTGCGCCCGGTGCGCGACCAGGCGCTGGTCTACGGCTTCGGCGGCGCGATCGCGGCCGCCTTCGTGGTGCTGCTGCTGCTGTACATGGCGCAGCGCCGGCGCATCGAGCGGCAGAAGCTCAGCGCCAAGCGCATGCTCGAACGGGCCAACGCCGAACTCGAACAGGAGGTCGGCCGCCGCACGCTGGAGCTGACCGACGCCAACGACTTGCTGCGCAAGGAAGTGGGCGAGCGCCACCAGGCCGAGCAGACGCTGCGCGCCGCGCAGGACGAGCTGGTGCACGCCGGCAAGATGGCGGTGCTGGGCCAGCTCGCCGCCGGCATCACCCATGAGCTCACCCAGCCCCTGGGCGCGGTGCGCACGCTGTCCGGCAACGCCGCGGAGTTCATGCGCCGCGGCAACCAGGAGGCCGCCCTGGAGAACCTGTCGATCGTCGCCCGGCTGGTGGACCAGATGGGCCGCATCATCGACCCGCTGAAGAGTTTCTCCCGCAAGTCGGCGGCGATGCCGGCCGCGACCGACGTGGCGCGCGTGGTCGAGCAGACGCTCTTCCTGTTCGAGCTGCGCATGCGGCACGAGAAGGTCGAGGTGCGCAACGCCTGCGAGGTCGGCCGGTTGCTGGCCTGGTGCGACGCCAATCGGCTGGAGCAAGTGCTGATCAACCTGGTGGCCAACGCGCTGGACGCGATGCGCGACGCGCCGCGGCGCGTGCTGCGCATCGACGCCGGGCTGGCCGACGCGCCGGAGCGCCTCGACGCCGCCGGTCCGCCGCGACCCGGGCAACCGGCACCGGCGCAGATGGTCCTCATCCGCGTCCAGGACAGCGGCAAGGGCCTGAGCGAGGCCGACCGCCAGCGCCTGTTCGAACCCTTCTACACCACCAAGCCCAGCGGCGCCGGCCTCGGCCTGGGCCTGGTCATCTCCCGCGACATCGCGCGAGAATTCGGCGGCGAGCTCGCGGCCGGCGAAGCCACCGAAGGCGGCGCCTGCTTCAAGCTCTGGGTGCCGGTGGCCGCGGAGAAGCCGTGAACGATTCCGCCATGGCCGCCACCCCATCGCCGCCCCGCCGCCGCAATGCCTGCCATGGCCGCGCTTTGCGTCTAAATTGGCCGCTTGGATTGGTCGCCCAGGCCGCGCCGGACTCATCCACCGTTCCCGAGAAAGATACTCCGCCACCATGAAGACAGCCAGTCCCCACGACCCCACCGCGCCGCAGGAAAGCCGGGTCGCCGCATGAGCCAGGAACTCAGTGTCCTGCTGGTGGAGGACGACGCCGCGATGCAGCTCGGCTGCGTGCAGGCGCTGCAGTTGGCGGGCATCTCGGTGCGGGCGGTGGAAAGCGCCGAAGCGGCGCTCAAGCACTTCGGCCCGGGTTTCGCCGGCGTGGTCGTCACCGACATGCGGCTGCCCGGCGCCGACGGCCTGAGCCTGATCCGCGAAGCCCGCGACATCGACCCGGCGCTGCCCGTCATCATGATCACCGGCCACGGCGACGTCAGCCTCGCGGTCGAGGCCATGCGCAGCGGCGCCTACGACTTCATCCCCAAGCCCTTCTCGCCGGAGCTGCTGGTCGAGGTGGTGCAGCGGGCGCTTGAAAAGCGCCGCCTCACGCTGGAGGTGGCCACGCTGCGGCGCGCGCTGTCGATGCGCGACGGCCTGGAAGGCCAGCTGGTCGGCCGCTCGCCGCAGATCCAGCGCGTGCGCCAGCTGGTGCTCGAAGTGGCCGACTCGCCGGTGGACGTGCTGATCCGCGGCGAGACCGGCACCGGCAAGGAAGTCGTCGCCCGCGCTCTGCACGAGCACTCGCGCCGCCGCCAGTTGCCCTACGTGGCATTGAACTGCGGCGGCCTGCCCGACTCGTTGCTGGACAGCGAACTCTTCGGCCACGAAGCCGGCGCCTTCACCGGCGCGCAGAAGCGCCGCATCGGCAAGATCGAGCACGCCCACGGCGGCACGCTCTTCCTCGACGAGCTGGAGAGCATGCCGCTGGGCGTGCAGGTCAAGCTGCTGCGCGTGCTGCAGGAGCGCGTGGTCGAGCGGCTGGGCTCCAACCAGACTGTGCCGGTGGACGTGCGCGTGGTGGCCGCCACCAAGGACGACCTGCTCGCGCGCGCGCAGCAGAACACTTTCCGCGCCGACCTCGTCTACCGCCTGAACGTCGTCAACATCGAGTTGCCGCCGCTGCGCGAGCGGCGCGAGGACATCCCGCTGCTGCTCGAACATTTCATGCTGCTGGCCGCCAGCCGCTACGGCCGCCAGCAACCGGTGCTGCCCCAGGCCCAGCTGCGCCAGCTGATGACCCGCGACTGGCCCGGCAACGTGCGCGAGTTGCGCAACGTGGCCGACGCGCTCGTGCTCGGCGTCGGCCCGCAGTGGGTCTCGCCCCAGACCCCCGCGCCCGGCGCGCCGGGCGAGGCCGAGCGGTCGTTGACCGAGACGGTCGAGCACTTCGAGCGCAGCCTCATCGCCGATGCGCTGCAGCGCCACGCCGGCAACGTCGTGCAGACCGCCAAGGCGCTGCACATCGCCAAGACCACGCTGGCGGACAAGATCAAGAAATACGGGCTGGGGCGGGGGGGCGGGTAGGCGGAGCTTCGCCGTCCCGCTGCGCCGGGAGCCCGGCCCTTTCCGCCCGTTCGCAGGTCAGGCGCGGCTTGCGGACGCCGCCTCTTTCTCCCCGACGCCGATGCGCGAACCCACGAAGTCCGCCACCCGCGCGGTCACCACGCGCAAATCGCGTTGAAGCCTGGCGAAGCCTTCGTGCTTCTCCCGTGTCCGCTCGTCCATGTACAGGCTGCGGTTGACCTCGATCTGCAGGCTGTGGAAACCCAGCGACGGCTTGGCGTAGGCCAGCGTCAGCTCCGCCCCCTTGTAGGGCCGGTTCTCGGTCACGCCGTAGCCCATCGACGAGAAGGCTTCGCGCACGGTGCGGGTGAGCCCGGGCTCGCATGAAACGCCGTCGCCGTCGCCCAGCACGATGTCCGGGCGCCGGATGCCCGCGGCGCCGTCCAGGCTCTTCGAGCCGCTGACGCTCGGCATGGAATGGCAGTTCAGGTGCCAGACGGCGCCGAACCGGTGGTGCAATCGTTTGAGCTGGGCGACGAATTCCCGATGGTAGGGCTGGTAGAAATGCTCGATGCGGCGGCGCACTTCGTCCACGGAGAGCCGCCGCGCGTACAGCGGCTCCCCGTTGGTCATCGTGCGCCAGATCAGGCCGCGTCCCAGTTCGGCGTTGCGGCCGGGCTTGGCGCCCGGATAGCTGCCGTCCACCAGCAGCGGGTCGATGTCGGCCGCGTTCCGGTTGAGGTCGATGTAGGCCCGCGTGGTCAACGCTTTCAGCCAAGTGGCGCCCACCGCGGCGGCGCCGGCGGCGAACAGCTCGTCCACGTGGGCGTCCTCCAGCTGGCGCACTTCGCTCCACGGCAGCGCCAGGCCGAAATCTTCCGGGTAGATCGTGCCGCTGTGGGGCGAGTCCATCAACAGCGGCAGGCCGTTTTCGGGGACGGCGAGTTCCCATGTCTTGATCGGGTGGGGTGTTTCCATGGCGTGGTCTTAGTGGGTGGGGGCGCAAGCCAGCCTGGCGGGGCCTTGCGACTCGGGGAGACTCCCTGGTTCGGTGGGGAGTTGGCTGTCCGGCGTGGGATGGAACCCCTTGAACTTGGGCGCGGCGTCGAGCAGCTCGCGGGTGTAAGGGTGGCTGGGCCGCGCATAGACGTCGCAGGTCGCGCCGGCTTCGACGATGGCCCCCTGCCGCATCACGACGATGCGGTGGCACAGCTGGGCCGCCACGCGCAGGTCGTGCGTGATGAACAGCAGGCCGATCGACAGCTCCTCCTGCAGCCTCTTCAGCAGCTTGACCACCTGCGCTTGCACCGACACGTCCAGTGCGCTGACGGCCTCGTCGGCCACCAGCACCCTGGGGTTGCAGGCCAGCGCCCGGGCGATGGCGATGCGCTGGCGCTGGCCGCCGGAGAATTCGTTGGGATAGCGTTCCAGCGCCTGCACCGGCAGGCGCACCATTTCCATCAGTTCCGCGGCGCGCTTTTTCGCCGCCTGCGCCGTCGTGCCGAAGTTCAGCGCACCTTCGACGATGGAATCGCCCACCTTGCGCCGCGGGTTCAGCGAGCGGTTCGGGTCCTGGAAGATGACCTGGATGTGCGAGCGCAGCGGCCGCAAGCCGCGCTCCGGCAGGCGGCGCACTTCCCGGTCGCCCCAATGGATCTCGCCCTGCGTCGCGTCGGTCAACCGCAGCAGGCAGCGCGCCAGCGTCGACTTGCCGCTGCCCGACTCGCCCACGATGCCCAAGGTTTCACCGGCGTGCAGGCTCAACGAGGCGTCCCGCAGCGCGACGGTGCCCGTGCGCCGGCCCAGCCAGCTGTGGCTGACGTAGGTCTTGCCGACGCCGCCGGCTTTCAGGACCAGCGGCAGGCCGTCGCGCGGCGGGGCGGCGGGCGGGTCCATGCCGGGCACGGCCGAAAGCAGCTCGCGCGTGTACGGTTGCGCGGGGCGGCGCAGCACCTGCTCCCTCGGCCCGCGCTCCTCCACCAGCCCGCCGCGCATCACCAGCACCTCGTCGGCGATTTCTTCCACCACGCCCATGTCGTGGGTGATGAAGAGCACCGCGGAACCCTGCTGCTCGTGCAGGTCCTTGATGAGCTTGAGGATCTCCCGCTGCGTGGTCACGTCCAGCGCGGTCGTCGGCTCGTCGCAGATCAGCAGCCGGGGCTTCAACGCCACCGCCATCGCGATGACGATGCGCTGGCGCTGCCCGCCGGAGAGCTGGTGCGGGTAGCTGGCATGGATGCGCGCCGGATCGGGAAGCCGCACCTGCTCCAGCACCTCCATCACGCGGGCTTTGCGCGTCGTCGCATTCCAGCCGGTGTGCAGGCGCAGCAGCTCGTCGATCTGGTCGCCGCAGCGCATCACCGGGTTCAGCGCCGTCATGGGTTCCTGGAACACCATGCCCATGCGCGCGCCGCGCAGGCCGCGCAGGCGCGCCGGCGTGGCGGACAGCAGCGCCTCGCCCTCCAGCCGGATCGAACCGCCGCCCACCCGCAACCCTTTGGCGAGCAGCCCCATCACCGCGCTGGCCAGGACCGATTTGCCGGATCCCGATTCGCCGACCACGCACAGCGTGCGGCCCGCGGCGATCTCCAGGTTCACGCCCTGTAGCGCCCACGGCCGGTCGGCGCCCTCGGGCAGGCGGACGCTCAGGTCGTGGACTTCGAGGACGGGGGAAGGTTGTGGTTGCATGGTCGGGGCTCAGGTGATGCTTCGGTTGAGCTTGGGATCGAGCGCGTCGCGCAGGCCGTCGCCCAACAGGTTGATGGCCAGCACGGTCGGCACGAGGAACATCGCCGGGTAAAGCACGTGGCCCGGGTGCTGGGCGAAGCCGATGCGGCCTTCGGCCATGACGTTGCCCCAGGTGGGCACGTCGGGCGGCAAGCCCAGCCCCAGGAAACTCAGCACCGCCTCGGTCAGGATCGACGCGGCGGCGATGAACGTGGCCTGCACGATCAGCGGCGCCACCGAGTTGGGCAGGATGTGGCGCCACAGGATGACCGCGGTCGGCGTGGCCAGCGCCTTGGCCGCCTCCACATAGGGCTCTTCCCTCAAGGACAGGACGAGCGAGCGCACCAGCCGGGCGATGCGCGGCACCTCGGGGATGGCGATGGCCACCACCACCGTCGACAGCTGGGGCCCGAGCACCGCCACCAGCGTGATGGCCAGCAAGATGGAGGGGATGGCCATCAGCCCGTCCATCACGCGCATCAGCACCGCGTCGACGGGCCGGAAATAGCCCGCCAGCATCCCGAACCCGCCGCCGATGAGCATCGCCACGGTCGCGCAGACCAGGCCCACCCACAGCGACACGCGGGTGCCGTAGACCAGCCGGCTGTAGATGTCGCGCCCGAAGCCGTCGGTGCCGAGCAGGTAGGTGTGCCCCGCGTCGCTCGCCTGCCCCGCCGGCGCGTTGATGTTCATGTAGTCCATGGCTTGCGGGTCGACGGTGCCCAGCCAGGGCGCGAGCACGGCGGCCAGCCCCAGCAGGCCCAGCAGGGCGGCCGAGGCGCCCACGCTCCGGTTGGACAGCAGTTTCCCGAGTTTGGCGTTCATGGTGTTCCGATCCGTTGCCGGTTCAATAGCGGATGCGCGGGTCCAGCGCGAGGTAGCTCAGGTCGACCAGCAGGTTGACCAGCACGTAGGAGAAGGCGAAAAACAGCACCACGCCCTGGATCACCGGGAAATCGCGGCTGAGCACCGCATCCACCGTCAGCGAGCCCAGGCCGGGGATGGCGAACACCGTCTCGGTCACCACCACGCCGCCGATCAGCAGCGCCACGCCGATGCCGATCACCGTCACGATGGGGACGGCGGCGCCGCGCAGCGCGTGGCGGAAGAGCACCGCCGCGTCGCCCACGCCCTTGGCCTGCGCGGTGCGGATGTAGTCTTCGGTCAGCGCCTCGCTCACCGAGGCGCGCGTCACACGCGACAGCAGCGCCACGTAGACCGTCGCCAGCGCCACCCACGGCAGCAGCAGCTGCTTCGCCCATGGCGCTAAACCCTTGACGAACGGTACGTAGCCCTGCACCGGCAACCACTGAAGCTGCAGCGAGAAGGCCAGGATCAGGCCATAGGCGACGACGAACACCGGCACCGAAAAGAAGACCACCGACATCGCCATCAGGGCGCGGTCGACGCCGCCGCCGCGCCGCCAGGCCGCCAGCGTCCCGAAGGGCACGGCGATGCAAACCGCCAATGTGATCGTCCCGATGCCCAGGGAGGCCGTCGGCTCGATGCGCTGGGCGATCAGCTCGGAGACCGGCTTGCGCAGGTAGAACGAGTAGCCGAGGTCGGCCGAAAGCAATTGCTTCATGTAGATGAGGAACTGCACAGGAAGCGGCCGGTCCAGCCCGAGCGTGGAGCGGATCGCGGCGATGTCCTCCGACGTGGCGTTGTCGCCCGCGATCACCACGGCGGGGTCACCGGGCGCGAGCCGGAGGATGGCGAACACGATGACGGCCACGACGAGCAGCACCGGGATGGTCGCGAGCAGGCGGTTGATGACGAAGCGAAGCACAGCGGGCCTCTTTCCAGGTCGTTGGGGTCAGGCGGGGAGGGGCCCGGGCGGTGCCCGGGCCGGGGGGAAGGGCGGGCCGAAGCGCCCTCGGCCGTCAAGGCGACTTCTTGATGTTCCAGAGCACCATGGCGTTCGATGGGAGCAGGCCGGTCACGCCCTTTCGCACGGCCGACGGCTGGCTGAATTGCCCCAGGTTCACGTGGGTGACCTGGTCGATGGCGCGCAACTGCGCCTTCTCCGCCAGGCTCTTCCTCTCGGCCTCGGTCTTGGCGCCGGCGAACTGCTTCTTGATCTCTTCCAGCTCCGGGTCGTTCTGCCAGCCGAACCAGCCGCGGGTGCCGGTCGCATTCATCATCGACATGGACAGCGGGCTCTGGTTGTCGGAGGACGCGTTGACGGTGACGAAGGCGCTCCAGCCGCCTTCCGACGGCGCCTCCTTCTTCGCCCTGCGCACCAGCACGGTCTGCCAGTCCATCGTCTGCAGGTCGACCTTGAAGCCGGCCTGCTCCAGCTGTTGCTTGAGCACCAGGGGCACCTTCGAGTGGGCGGCCAGGTCGCTGGGGCGCAGCAGCACCACGGGCTGGCCTTTGTAGCCCGCCTCGTCCAGCAGCTTCTTCGCCGCGGCCGGGTCGGCCACGCCGGTGAACAGGCCGGTGTTCGACGACTCGTAGGCCGTGCCGCAGGGGTACAGGCTCTTGCAGAAGCGGTACAGGCCCGGCGTGGCCACCTGGGTGCGCAGCACCTGCTCCTGGCCGACCGCCAGCATCGCGGCGCGGCGGACCTTCACGTCGTCGAAGGGTGGGTGCAGGAAGTTCATCCGAAACGTGAACATCGCGCCGGCCGGCGTCATGTCCACCAGCGACACGCCGGGCGAACTGCGCAGCGTGGCGTACTGCTCGGCGGCGGGCTGCAGGATGATGTCGACCTCGCCGGCCAGCAGGGCACTCAGCTGCGTCTGCGGGTCGCGGATGATGTTCCACTCGACACGGTCGACGTACACCCGCTTGCCGCCCGCGGTGCCGCTGGCCGGCTCGGCGCGCGGCACGTACTTGTCGTTGCGCAGGTAGACCACGCGCTCGCCGGGCTTGAACTCGTCGGCCTTGAACACGTAGGGGCCCGAGCCGATGTGCTCCTTGATCTGCTCCGACACCGGGGTCTCCGCCATGCGCTTGGGCATGATGAACGCGGACCGGCTCAGCGCATCCAGCGTGGGCCCGAAGGGCTTGCGGAAGACGATGCGGAAGGTCTTGTCGTCCACCACTTCCATCTTGCTCAGGAAGCCGCGCAGCACGACGCCCATCGAGTCGCGCGCCGACCAGCGCTGCAGCGACATGACCGCGTCCTCGCTCGTCACCGGCTTGCCGTCGTGGAACAGCAGGCCGGCGCGCAGCGTGAAGGTCCATTCGGTCTGGTCGGCCGACGAGGTCCACTTCTCGACCATCTGGGGTTTGACCTGGCCCTTCTCGTCCACGCCGAACAGCGTGTCGTAGATCATGTAGCCGTGGTTGCGCGTCACGTAGGCGGTGGTCCAGACCGGGTCGAGCACGGTCAGGTTGGCCTGGGGGACGATCTTCAGGGTGGTCTGCGCCTGGGCCAGCAGGGGCATGGCTGAGGCCAGCAGCAGGCTGGCGGCGAACAGGATCCGGCGTGCGGGTTTCATGGTGTCTCCTTGACGGCAAAGGGTGGACGCACGGGGCGCCGAGCACTCGCGGTCCGCAGGAGGCAGCACGTTCGCACTCAAGGCCGATGCGTGTAACTGTCTGCTTGTCGCGGCTAAGGGGCCAATGATTATGTGGGGCGGCCCATGAGCGATGGTTATCGGATGCACGACTGGCGCCGGTGCCGGCGCCGGTCTACAGTCCGGCCGTTTTCCGACGAGGCGCCATGAGACCTTCCCACATCGACATCTGCAACGCCGTGCTTCTCACCGGGAGCGTCACGGCCGCGGCCCGACAGCTCAACGTCAGCCAGCCGGCCGTGACCAAGCTGCTGCAGAGCGCCGAGAACCAGCTGGGCTTCAAGCTGTTCGTGCGCGAGAAAGGCCGGCTGGTGCCGACACAGGAGGCGCTGGCGCTGCAGCCCGAGGTCTTCGAGATCGCCTCGCGCATCCAGCGGCTGCGCGACATGGTGCGCGAGCTGAACACCGAGCGCAAAGCCGTCCTGCGAGTGGCCTGCGTGCCGTCGATCGCGTCGGCGCTCCTGCCCTATGCGCTGCCGCGATTCATGAAGCAGTACCCGAACGTGATCTGCCAACTGGAGACGCAGTCGCACGCCGGCATCATCGAGCGGTTGCTCCGGCGCCAGTCCGACATCGGGTTCTCGCTGGCCTCCATCCCCAAGCCCGGCATCGTCGAAGAGCCGCTCGTGTCGGGGCGCGGCGTGTGCGTGGCGCCTCGCGCGCAGTTCTCCGACAAGAAGAAAGACGTCACCTGGGGCGACCTGGCGCGGTGCAAGTTGATCCGCATCCCGGCCAGCAGCAATTTCGGCGGCCTGATGTTCGAGGCGTCCCAGGCCATCGACGAGCTGTCGAACAGTCCGATCATGGTGACCACCAACCTGCTGGCGATGAAGCTGGCGGAGCAGGGCGTCGGCGTGGCGACGATCGATTCGTTCACCGCCTCCACGGCCGACCCCGCGCTGGTGCGGGTGCTGCCGCTGTCGCCCGCCACCGAAGTCCGCCTGAACTGGATACGGCGCACCGAAGGCACGCTCTCCCACCCGGCGCGCCGATTCATCCAGATGGTGGCGGCCGTGGGGCGCGAGCGTTCGGTTTGATGGCGCGCGGGTGTGCCAGGCCCACAAGGGCGATAGCGGGAAAAAGATTACTAAATGTCATTGGGTCCCGGGGAAATCTCATTGGCCCGCCGGGGGGGCGCTGGCTACGCTTGAACCATCCGCAGCGCTGACGCCTTCGTCCCAGGGGCCTCGCGGAGCGGCAGCCAACCATCCAGCCGAGGGAAATGACATGAAGTTTTTATTGAACCGCAGGAGCCTGGTGTTGAATGCGGCGGCGTCGGCCGTCGCCTTGGCTGTGGGCGGTACCGCCCACGCCGCGCCCTGGCCTGAAAAGCCGATCACGGTGATCGTCCCGGCCCCGGCCGGCAGCTCGATCGACCAGAACGTGCGCCGCGCGGCCGAGGAGATGGCCAAGCTCCTGAAACAGACCGTCATCGTGGACAACCGGCCGGGCGGCGGTGGCGCGATCGCGCTGCCGGCGGTGGCGCGCGCTGCGCCGGACGGCTACACCCTGGGCATCGGCAACACCGCTTCGATGGTGATCACGCCCGAGATCAACCCCAAGGCGCGCTACGACCCCTTGAAGGATTTCGAGTTCATCGCCCGCTTCACCAACCAGCCCAACGTCCTGGTGGTGAGGAACGAGCTGCCGGTCAAGACCGTCGCGGAGCTGACGCAGCACCTGAAGAAGAACCCCGGCAAGCTCTTCCTCGGGTCGCAGGGCAACGGCAGCACCGGCCACCTCAGCGGCGAGGTGTACAAGAAGATGACCGGCGCCGACTTCGTGCACGTGCCCTACCGCGGCGGCCCGCAAGCGGTGCAGGACATGCTCGGCGGCCGCGTTGATTTGATGTTCGAGAACATGGCCAACATCGAAGGCCAGATCGAAAGCGGCAAGGTCAGGGCGCTGGCGGTCACCTCCGCCAAGCGCAACCCGCGCTTCCCGGCCTTGCCGACGATGCAGGAGGCCGGCGTGGCGGGCTACGAAGTGATCTCGTGGTCGGGACTGATCGCGCCGGCCGGCACGCCGAAGGAGGTCGTGGCGCGGTTGGCCGATGCGCTGAACGCCGCCCTCAAGGTGCGCGAGGTCAACGCCTTCGTGCTCAGCCGCGGCGCGGTGGTCGATGGCGGATCCCCCGACGCGTTCAAAACCTTCGTGGCCGGCGAGCGCACCAAGTGGCGGGCCCTGATCAAGGACATCGGCGGCATCGCCGAAGAGTCGGCGCGCTGACGGCGCGCCGCTAAGCGGGCCTTTCCGCCACAGCCGCCCGGTGCACCGCGCGCCGATGGGCGACCCATCCATCGCGAAGGAAACGATCATGCTGACAAGGCGTTTGCTTGCCGCCGGCCTGGCCCTGGGCGCGGCTTTCATCCAAGGGGCGGCCTGGGCCGCGGTTCCCGGTGTCTCCAACGACCGCATCCTGCTGGGACAGTCGGCCAAGCTCAGCGGCACCAGCGGCACCGAACTGGGCAGGCAGTACCGCGACGGCCTGCTGCTAGCGTTCGAGGCGGCGAACCGGTCGGGCGGCGTGCACGGCCGAAGGCTGGAGTTGATGTCGCTGGACGACCGCAACAACGCCGACGACGCGCGGGCCAACACCCGCAAGCTCATCGACGCCGGCGTGTTCGCGCTGGTGGGCTACACCTTCTCGGGGCCGGTGCGGGCGGCGCTGCCGCTGGCGCGCGAGGCGGACATCCCCCTCGTCGGCCCCTACGCGGCGATGCCGGAGCTCTACGAGAGCGCGGTGCCCCAAGTGTTCATGTTCCGTGCCGGCGCGTCGGACGAGCTGGCGGCGATCGTGCGCCACATCGACACGGTGGGCTACCAGGACGTGGCCATGATCCACTACGCCAACCCGCTCGGCGAGGACGTGCGCAAGGAAGTGGCCGCGCGGCTGCTCGCCATCGGCCGCAAGCTGGTGGCCACCGCCACCATGCAGATCAACCCGGCCGATTCTGAGCAGGCCGCGCGGCCGGCGGTCGCATCGATGGCGGCGAAGGCTTGCCCGAGGGTGGTCTTCCTCGGCGTGTCGGGCCGGGACGCCGCCGCCGTGGTGCGCGGCATGGCGGCCAAGGGCTGCGGCTCGGTGCGCTACTTCGCGCGCAACCTGGTGGACATCCCGATGCTGGTCAAGGAGCTGGGCCCGGCGGCCCGGGGCGTCATGGTGACGCAGGTCGTGCCCAACCCCCACCGCGGCGCCCATCCGCTGGTGATGGACTACCGCGAGCAGCAGCTGCGCAAGGATCCGGCGGCCAAGCCGGACTTCACCGAGTTCGAAGGTTTCATCGTCGGCCGCTTCATCGTCCAGGCCTTGCAGCGCAGCGGCCCCGATCTGGACAGGCAGCGCTTCACGCGCGCCATGGAGTCCGCCACCCTGGAGGGGCCGGGCGGCTACCGGGTCCACTTCGGCGCCGGTAAACGGGTGGGCAGCCGCTACACCAATTTCGTGATGGTCTCCGAGGCGGGGCGGATCACGGACTGACGGCCGCGTCCGCGGCCGGTCAACCCATCATCAACAAGGGAATCGAGAAATGAGCGATACAAGCGCGACCCGTGAACTCGGGCGCTGGGCGGCGGGAGTGGGCGGCAACTGGTCGCCCAAGGTGTGGGGCATCGCGGCCCATGCCTGGGAGGACACGATCGCCAGCGCGATCGCGGGCGCAGGCGACCGCGGCACCGAGGCGGTGCGCAAAACCTTGAGCGTCGGCGGTTCGGTGCCCGTCATCGGCGACGTTTTCCTCACCTCGCCCGCCGAGGCCGCGCTGGCCAACGGTTACGCCGCCCACGCCGTCGAGATGGACGAGAACTTCCTCATCGGCCTGGGCCACCTGTGCGCCGTGGTCGTGCCGGCCATCCTGTCCGTGGGCTACGAGGCCGACCTGAGGGGGCGGCAGGCGCTGGACGCCCTGATCGTCGCGTCGGAGGTGATGGCGCGCGTCGGCCGCGCGCTGGACAGGGCGCACACCGACCGCGGGTGGCACGGCACTTCCACCATCGGCGCCCTGGCCGCCGCGGTGGCCTGCGGCCGCCTCATGGGCCTGGCCGAGCCGGAGATGACGCATGCGCTGGCCTTGTCGGTGTCGATGAGCGCCGGCCCCAAAGTGCAGTTCGGCACCGAAGCCAAGCCGCTGCACGCCGGCCTGGCCGCGCAGGCCGGGGTGACGGCCGCGAGGCTGGCGCGCAGCGGCCTGAAGGCCAGCGACAAGGCCCTGGAAGGCGCCTGCGGCTTCGGCGAGTTGTACTCCGGCGTCAAGCACGCCGACTGGTCCGGCGCCTTGCCGCGCGACGGCGAGCCGCTGGCGATCGAATGGTCGGGCATGGCCTTCAAGCTGTGGCCTTCCTGCGGGGCCACCCACCGGGCGATCGCCGGCGTGCTGGCCCTGCGGCAGCAGCACGGGTTCGGCGCCGAAGACGTCGAGTCGGTGGTGATTGAAGTGAGCCACGGGATCATGCTCAACCTGCGCTACCCGGAACCCAGGAACCACAAGGAGGCCCAGTTCAGCATGCCGTACGCGATCGCGCTGGCACTGCGTTTCGGGCGCCTCACCCTGGCCGACTACACCGCCGAGGCGGTCCAGGACGAGGCCACGCGCAGCCTCATGCCGCGGGTCACGATGGTCAAGTACCCCGGCTCGGTGGAGGGCGCGGAGGACGCCGCCAACCACATGCCGCACCGGGTGACGGTGCGCCTGAAGGACGGCCGGTGCCTGGAACGCACCGTCCAGCACATGAAAGGCGGCCTGGGCGACCCCTTCACGCCGGCCGAGCGCCGGGCCAAGTTCGACATGTGCTGCGCCAGCGTGCTGCCGAGTGGCCGCCTGGAGGCGGTCCGGCGCATGCTGGCCGATCCCATGGATGTGCCCTTGCGGGCGTTGATGAACCATCTCATGTTCCCCGCTGGTGGGGACGAAGGCGAGCGGTTCGGTCGGCGGCAACTGAGCGGGACCTGTTGAGCGTGCTCCCGGGGCGCCGCACTGAGCCAGTGCCGCGCGAGCAGGCCATCGGTTCATCGTGGAGGTCGCCCGGATTCCAGCTGGCGGACGCCTCGGTGTACTGATCTGATCGCCGCAACTTCGATTGCCGCCGTGCCGCCAGTCAAGTCGGCATCCGAAGCCGGAATGTCGTTGCAGCCCGTTTGTCAAGGCGGCGAATGTCGCGGCGTGCGGCCCGGCCGGCTTCAAGTGACTTCGAAAAGACCGGCTTCCCCAAGAAATTCGAAGCTGAGCTGGATTGGCTGACGAACCGCACGGAAGCGCCGCCATGCCCCTGGAATGAACGCCGCATCATTGGCCGCCGTGTTGGGGGGCAAGGGGCGCTGGTGCACCGCCAGGTGTCGCGCATGCGCGCAGCGGCGGTAGCAATAAGACACGGAAATCAGAAGATGGTCCGCCACCCCTGCCATCCGGTTGTCGAACCGGCGAAGCAGCTGCAGGTAGGCGCCGGCCAACGACTGGTGGGCGTTCGGCTCGAACTCGGGCGCATCCTCTTCGGCCTGGATCAACGCGTTAAGGGGGTCGTAGTGGTTCTCGGCCGCCAACAAGTGCGCGAGCGGATGCGCTTGATCTTCTTCGCCTTTAGGCGAATGGTCGAGCCGCACGGCGTGGCGCACGTTCAATTCGGTGTAGCGGACCAGGCGCTGGTACAGGTGTGAGATGACAAGCTCTTGGTGTGCGAGATCGTCCAAGTTGATCGCTACACCTTTGGATGCGAACCGGTCGAGCGTCATCAAGACTTCGGACTTCACGTCTTCGAAGGTGACTTCTCCCCTGGCGTGCGAGCTGATTTCCTTGAGCTTTCTCTCGCGACGCGCAAGAAAGCGGAAGTAAGCGTCCAGGTCGAAGTTGACCATCTTGGGTATCAAGCCGTGGCCGCTATGCAGCGTTGCTTCCTCCTCGGGAGGACTGTGCCGCAGGCGCACATTGAAGGCAATTGCGCTCACCAGCCGTTACCGCCGATCGCGTTTTGGAGGGATGCCTGGCTCGGCCTCTATCGCCTGGGCGAGCGGCCGGTCGCCATGTGCATGGCACCCTTGAGAGACAGTTCAGTTGTCCTCAATGCTGTCCCGTTGCCCCGTGACTTAAAGGGACAGTGTGAGATGGACGCCATGGCGCGCTGGCCGGCCTGCAGCCCGCGTGTTTCCTGGGTAAATGGGGCCTTATGAGACGCCCTGGAACACCACGCTGGTCCGCCGACAGGAATCTAATTTAGGGCGGAGAGCGTGATAAAGACTGGACTTTCACGATCCGACCTTTTCCGGTTGCCCCCAAAATTGCCCCCAGGTGTTTGACCTATACAGCTATGCACCTAGGAGGTGCGCTGCCCCCTGAAGTCAGCCACATGATGATCTGGAGTCCAATTCACCCTGA
>CBJNAE010000021.1:0-20345 GCA_966433995.1 uncultured Ideonella sp.
TCGCGTGTCAGGCCGCTGGGCATGTTGGGATAAAAAGCGATGTACTCCGCGTTGTGCGAGAAATGGAGCAGGCTGGCGGCGAAGTAGGCCGTAGCCAAGGCCCAGACATGGGCGGGGAGCAAGGGCGAAGTCAGCGGGAATCGGCGTGTCATGGCAGGGCGGGCTCGCAGGGGTGGGTCCGGGTGGCCGATGGTCGGCCGCATCGTTCGATTGTCCCTCCAGCCTCGGCCCCTCCATGCACCCGGGAGTGGTTCCGTCAAACGCCTTCGCCCCAGCGCCGCACGCCCTTGCACGCCGGGTGCTTTGTGCAGCCCCAGAACTTGCGGCCGGCGTGCCTGCCTTTGCGGGCGGTGCGCTCGCGCATCGGCGCGTCGCACAGCGGGCAGGCCGGAACCTGGGGCGTTTCCTGGATCGAAGTGGTGGGGGAGAACTCGGACAGCAGCTGCGTGTCCATCGGCGTGGGGCGGGCGGAGGGCTCGGTATCCCCGCCTCCGGGGCCGGCGTCGTCGGCGACGGGGCGGGTGCTCGCCGGCGCGAGCCTGGCCTGCCACTGCTGCAGCATCGCCCCGTCGACGAGCAGGATCTGCGTCTCGCGGGCGAATTGCATCGCCGAACGGCCGAAACGGCCGGCGCTGACGACGATGCCGCCGCCGGCGCCGCGCGTGACCATGGCGGCGTAGAGCTCGCGCACTTCATTCATGCCGAGCTTGCGGGACTTCCAGGATTTGGCGTGCACCAGGTAGGTCAGGCGGTTCTTGCGCAGCACCAGGTCGACCACGCCCGGGCGGTTGCCGGTCTCGCTCAGGTGGTAGCCCTGCTGCTCGAACATCTGGCACAGCAAGGGCTGGAATTCGGACCAGTCCAGGCGTTGGACGCTGGACTGGCGGCGCTGCCGGTTTCGCCAGCGGCGCCACACCGGGAGCACCGAACCGGCCAGCACCAGCAGCGGCAGGCCGGCGACAAACGCGTCCGGCAGGCCATGGGCGCTGGCGTTGGCCCGGAGGAAGAAATACAGGGCCACCGCCGCACCCGCGCCCAGCGCCAAGCCGGCCCAGGCGCGGGCGGAGATGCCCGGGCCCGCGGTCGCCGCGGCCTCCGCCGGCCGGGTGTGGGACGGAAGCGACTGCCTGGATCTGGCGAATCTTCGTGATTGGCGGGACACGGTCGGTCAGTCGGCGCAGCGGTGCGGCGGTTCGTGTGGTTGTACGGGATGGCGGGTGGCAGGGGCGGGCATGACGCTCAACCGATGCAAGTGCGGTTCTTGCCGGTGCGCTTGGCCTCGTACAGGGCCTGGTCGGCGCGTTCGAGCGCGTCCTCGATGCGCTCGCCCTCGCGGTAGCGGGTGACGCCGGCGGAGAAGGTGACGAAGATCTTCTTCTGCTCGTGCATGAACAACCCGCCGGACAGCGAGCGCTGCAGCCGGGTGAGGATCTGCTGGCCTTCGTCGACCGGCGTGTCGGGCAGCAGCACCACGAACTCCTCGCCGCCGTAGCGGGCCACCATGTCGGTGGGCCGCAGGGTCTTGCTCACCACCGCGGCCAGGGACTTCAGCGCCTCGTCGCCGGCGGAGTGGCCGAGCTCGTCGTTGAGCTTCTTGAAGTTGTCGATGTCGAGCAGGCCGACGGCCAGGCTGGACACGGAGCCGTCGCCGCTGGCCACGGCGCGCTCGATGCGGGCACGCTGGTTCTCGAAGGCCTGGATCAGGCCGCGCCGGTTGGCCACCTGGGTCAGCTGGTCGGTGGAGACCTCCTGCGCCAGCCGGGTGAGCTCGCCTTCGAGCTGGCTGACGCGCTGGGTGAGCTCATCGGCCTTGCTGTGCTCCTCCTGCAGGCGCGACTGGGTCTGCTGCACCAGGGCCTGCACGGTGCGGCTTTCCTCGACCATTTCCTTGACCACGCCGGCGAGGCTTTCGAGCGAATCGGCCTGTTCGATCACGTCGGCGTAGCGGCCCACGCTCTCGTGGAAACGGCCGGTCTGGGAACCGAGTTCGCCCAGCTCGCTGAGCATGCGGTTGATCAATGACTTCAACGCGTCGCGGGCGCGCTCGCGGTCCTGCTTGAGCTGGTGCTGGCGCTGACGGGTGTCCTGCAGCAGTTCGTTGACCGACTTCACGCCGCGCGAGGTGAGGCCGTCGGCCAGGGTGACGCGCATCGCCTCGCACTGGCCCTGGGCCCAGCTGTCGTTCTCGGCCAGGTCGGTGAGGCTGGCGGTGAGCTCCTGGCACAGGCTGCCGAGCTGCTCGACCAGATGGTGGCGGTGCTGGATGACGCGGTCGGCCTGGGCGCACAACAGCGCCAGTTCGCCGGCCAGCGGCTCGGTGGCGCCGTCCGCCTGGATGCGCTGCACCGCCTGGCCGATCAGCAGCGCCAGCTCGTGGGCGTTGGAATCGGCCGCCGGCAGCGCCAGCTGCACGGTGGAGCCGAGGCTGCCGACGGCGGGCGACCAGGCCATCGGCCCGGCCCCCTGCCCGGCCTGGCCGTGCAGGTCCAGCGCATGGTGGCCGTTGGGGGTGCCCGAGCCGCCCCCGCCTCGCGGTGCTTCGCCGTCGTCGCCGTTCAGCCGCACGAGCGGCAGGCTGACCTCGGGCGCGGCGGGCGGCGGCGCCGGCGGCGTCTCGTCCAGCGGCGACATGTCGGTCTCGACGGCTTCGTCGAGCGTGTCGGAATCCCAGCTGGCGACCAGCTGGTTCAGCCGCTGCTGCAGCTTGCCCGCGTCGCTGCGGCTGCCGCCGAGCACCCGCTGCAGGCTCTCCTTCTTGCGCGCCGTGGTCCACTGCCGGCCGCCGCGGCCCACGCCCTTGACGACGCGGTCGATCAGGTCTGCCAGTTGGGCGCCGGTCTCGTCGGGCACCGACAGCAGCCGGTCGGCGGCCTCCCAGCGCCCCTCGAGCATGGCGCGGGCCAGCTCCGCCCCGGCCCGGGAATCCAGCGCCCGGTTGGCCAGGCGCTCCAGCAGGCGCTGCGCCTTCTCGGGCAGGGCAGGCGGCGGACTGTAGCTGCCGCCTGCTTCCTGCTGGTAGGCGCGTTCGTAGTTGACCGGGGTGGGCTCCAGCTTGTCGAGCAGCAGGCGGCGCAGCGCCGCTTTGGCGAGCTGGGCCGGCGCGTTGGGGTTGGGCGCCGCCGCGGCGGCCGCGGCTGCCGAAACCGCGGCCTGGGTGGTCTTGGAACGGTCGTTGCCGGACGGCGTGCGGGGAGCGGTGCTCATGGATGCAAAACCTCAGCGCAAATCTTCTAGAGACTGTCGACACTCAAAGGAAGCCCGCACCGAGGCCTGGCCGGCCTTTCGGGCGATCTCACACCAAAGCCCGCCCTGCGCATTGCGAATACCCGCTGTGGCACAGGACACAGCTGCGGGTTGCGCTTCGACGGCGGACTTCGGTGGGTCAAGCGTTCTTCCTTGGAGTGTTGGCGTCCCGGCAGCACGGGAAAATCAGCGTCCGGCCGAGGTGGCCACAAGGCGTGCCGTGGGCTCGTCCACCGGCGCGATCGTCGGATCGCGCAGGAACTCGCCGGCGGCCACGATCCAGGGGGCCTTGCGGGGGATGACGGTGTTCTTCAACCAGGTCTCGATGTCGTCGGCAGGCTGCGCGCGGCTGAACAGGAAGCCCTGCATCAGCGTGCAGCCGAGCCGGTTCAGGGCCTCCATCTGGCGCAGGTTCTCGACGCCCTCGGCGACCACGCGCAGGCCGAGCGAGCGCGCCAACGCGATGATGGCGGTGACCACCGCCAGGCTCTGCGGCGTCATGCCGAGGTCGCGCACGAAGCTTCGGTCGATCTTGACTTCGCTGATCGGCAGCGTGGTGAGGTAGGCAAGCGAGGAGTAGCCGGTGCCGAAGTCGTCGATCGAGATCTCCACGCCGATCTGGTTCAGGCGGTGCAGCGACGGGATGACGTTCTGCAGGTCCTTCATCAGCCCGGTCTCGGTGATCTCCAGCTCGATCGCGCGCGGCGCGATGTTGTATTGCAGGGCGGCCGCGGTGATGTGCTCGACCAGGTCGGTGCGCTCGAACAACCGGTTGGGCAGGTTGACGGCGATCGACGCGGAGAAGCCGAAGTTGTCCTGCCAGACGCGCACCTGGCGCGCGGCTTCGCGGATCGCCCATTCGCTCATCGGGACGATCAGGCCGGTCTCCTCGGCCAGCGGGATGAAGTCGCCCGGCGGCACCAGCACGTTGCCGCGCTGCCAGCGCATCAGCGCCTCCGCGCCGATCATGCGGGAGCTGCGCACGTCGACCTTGGGCTGGTAGTGCAGCACCAGCTCGTTGCGCTCGATCGCCTTGTGCAGCGCGCTTTCCAGCTCGAGCTTCTCGCGCCCCTTGCCGGCCAGCGCCGGGCGGTACAGGGAAGCGGCATTGCGGCCCTGGGCCTTGACGGCGTACATGGCCACGTCGGAGTTGCGCATCAGGTCGGCCACCGAACCGCCGTCGCGGGGGAAGAGCGCGATGCCGACGCTTGCGGTCACGAAGCACTCCTGGCCGCCGACGAAGATCGGCTCGCGCATCAGGTCGAGGATGCGGGTGGCCACGCGCTCGGCGTCGCGCTCGTCGGTGACCTCGGGCAGCAGCGCGACGAATTCGTCGCCGCCGAGCCGGCCCACCGCCTCCAGCGAGCGGTGCGAGCGCGAGCCCATGCTCTCGATGGCGCTCTCGACGACCTGGTCGGAATGGCGCACGCAGGAGCGCAGCCGCCGCGAGACTTCCATCAGCAGTTCGTCGCCGGCGCTGTGGCCCAGGGTGTCGTTGATGACCTTGAAGCGGTCCAGGTCGATCAGCAGCACGCCCACCTGGTGGCCGAGCTTGCGCGCGTGCTCCAGCGCGCGCTCGGCGCGCCAGATTAGCTGGCGCCGGTTGGGCAGGCCGGTGAGCACATCGAAGTTGGCGAGGTGGCGGATCTTGTCCTCGGCGACGCGGCGGTCGGTCACGTCCTGCACGATGCCGGTGTAGCCGACGAGGTTGCCGTGCTCGTTGAACTCGGGCTCGGCTTCGGCGTGCAGCACGCGCATGCGGCCGTCGATCAGGTTGACGGTGATGTCAGTGTCCAGCACCGTGCTGTGTCGCATCACGCCGCGCAGCAGGCTGAGGAAGGCGCCACGGTTGTCGGGCGGCATCCAGCGCACGACGCGCCGGAACGGCAGGGTGTCGCCCGGCGCCAGGCCGAACACCCGCAGCCCTTCGATCGAAAAAGTGAGCCGGCCCGTGCCACGCTGCCAGTCGAAGCTGCCCATGCGGGCCAGGTCCTGGGCCCGCGCCAGCTTGGACTTGCTGCGCTCCAGCTCCAGCCGCGTGCGCGAGGCGCGCAACAGGTACTGGAGCCGGCCGCCGAGCAGGCTCCACTGGTTGGACTTGACGAAGAAATCGGTGGCGCCGGCCTCGTAGGCGCGGTTGATCGAGGCGTCGTCGTCCAGGCCGGTGAGCATCAGCACCGGCAGCGACTCGAAGCCCGGCAGCTGGCGCAGCTCGCGGCAGGTGGCGAAGCCGTCCATGCCGGGCATCAGCGCGTCCAGCACCACCACGTCGGGCAGCCAGGTGGCCAGGGTCTGGATGGCCTGTTCGCCGCCGCTGACTTCGATGACTGAGAAACCGCGCTCGCGCAGCGCGATCGAGGTCAACAGGAGGTTGACCTCGTCGTCGTCGACCAAGAGCACCTTGGGCTGGCTTGACTCGGCGTCGTCCGTCATGGGGCGTGTGCGTTCAATTCAACGATCAGGTCGGGGATTTGGCCGGCACGCCGGCCGCCTTGCCGTCGCCGGGTTGCTGCGGCGGCTGGGGGGTTGCGGAGCCGGCGCCCAGCTCGCGCAGGGCCTGCAGCACGACCTCGATCTCTCCGCAGATGGCCTCGACATGCGGCGCGGTGTCGTCGCTGCGCTGCAGCCGGATGATGGATTCGAGGTCGGCGCACATCTTGGACAGGCGCAAGGCGCCGATGCTGGCGGACGACGACTTCAACGTGTGCGCCACGTGGCGCATGCCGTCGCGGTCGTTGTTGCGGCTGGCCTGCTGCACCTGGGGGACCATGCGCGCCACCGAGGTCTCGAAGGCGCTGACCACGCGCTGCATCAGCTTGTTCTGGCCATTGGGGTCGAGTTCGCGCAGGCGCTCCAGGGCGGTGCGGTCGAGCACCGCGCCGGCGCCCACCGAAGCGCGCGGCAGCGGCGGCGCGGCCGGCGGCGAGGGTGTTTCGGGAGCCACCGGCGGCAGGCCGGAGCCGCTGCCGCGGCCGGGCGGCAGCGCCATCGCGGGATGGGTTCGGAGGTACCTGGTCAGCATGGTGAGCAGTTGGTTTTGGCGGAACGGTTTGGACAAGTAATCGTTGAAACCCAGACTCAGGAATCTTTCTTCGTCGCCTTCCAGGGCGTTGGCGGTCACGGCGATCACCGGCGTGGTGCTGGGCGTCTTGAACTGGAACCTGGCCCCCGGGCCGCGCCTGAACCAGTTGACGGCCTCCACCCCATCCATGCCGGGCATCATGATGTCCATGAGCACCAGGTCGAAGTTTGCCTCACACAGCGAGCGCAGGCCATGCATCGCGCCGGAAGCCATCTGCACCCGCAGGCCGAGGCTGCGCAGCATCTGGCCGATCACCTCCTGGTTGACGGGATTGTCTTCCACCACCAGCACGTGGCCGGTGAGCAGCGGCTCGGCCTGCGGGCCCTGGTCGGCGTCGCGCTTGGCGGCCCAGAGGTTGGCGATCGTCTGCCGCAGCTCGGCCTTGCGCACCGGCTTGGGAACGAACTTGTGGAAGCCGCAGCCCAGCGCCGCCGCGGCGTCGTCGGGCGACGAAACGGACGACAGCAGCACCATGCGCATCTCCGGGTGCCTGCCGCTTTGCTTGACGGCCTGGGCCAGCGCCATGCCGTCCATCCGCGGCATGTGCATGTCGATCAACGCCAGGTCATAGGTCTCGTCGGCCCGCGCCGGGTCGAACAGCATGTCGTGGGCCTGCTGGCCGTCGTTGGCCAGCGTCACCGTCATGCCCCAGGCGCCGAGCATGTTCTTGAGCACGGTGCGGTTGGTGGCGTGGTCGTCCACCACCAGCACGCGCAGCGCGGGCATTTGGGACTCCTCGAGGGGCTGGTTCAGCTGTGCGCTCTCGGCCACGCGCAGCGGCAGCGTGAAGCTGAACACCGAGCCCTGGCCGGGCGCGCTGGTCACGCGCACCTGGCCGCCCATCAGCTCGACCAGCTGCTTGGAGATGGCCAGTCCCAGCCCCGTGCCGCCGTAGCGGCGCGACATGTCGGAGCTGACCTGGGTGAACGCGCTGAAGAGCTGCGGCACCTTGTCGGCCTCGATGCCGATGCCCGTGTCGCGGATGTTGAACTCCACCCACAGGTCGTCCAGCCCGCCCCGCGGCAGGCGGTGCAGGTCGACGACCACCTCGCCGGTCTGGGTGAACTTGATCGCGTTGGCCACCAGGTTGGTCAGCACCTGGCGCAGGCGCAGCGCGTCGCCGTGCGCGGCCTGGGGCATGCCGGGGGCCTCGCGGAAGCCGATGTCCAGGCCCTTCTCGTGGGCGCGCGGCGCCAGCAGCTCCAGGGTGTCCTCGACCACCCCGCGCAGGGAGAAGTCGGTCGGCGCCAGCTCCAGCTTGCCGGCTTCGATCTTGGAGAAGTCGAGGATGTCGTTGATGATCTCCAGCAGCGACTCGCCCGAGCGGTACACCGCCTGCGCGAAGCGTTTCTGGTTGTCCTGCAGCGGGGTGCCCAGCAGCAGCTCGGTCATGCCGAGGATGCCGTTCATCGGCGTGCGGATCTCGTGGCTCATGTTGGCCAGGAACTGGCTCTTGGCCATGCTGGCGCCCTCGGCCGCGTCGCGGGCGGCGCGCAGCTCGGCCTCGCGGCGCTTGTCTTCGGTGACGTCGGTGACGGTGCCGTAGACCCGCTGCTCGCCGTTGGGCATGACCACGCTGCGCGTGCGCGAGCGCAGCCAGCGCCGGCCCTTGGTGGGGTGGTGGATGCGGAAGGCCAGGTCGCACGAGCGGCCGGCGCGCTCGATCGCCATGCGTTCGGCGATCAGCGGCCTGTCCTCTTCGATCACCTGGTTCAGGATGCAGCCGGGCTCGGCCATCATGCGGCCTCGGGTGACGCCCCACACGTCGAACAGGCTGCCGGCCAGGAAATGGAACTGGGTGCGTTCCGGGTTGGTGACGAAAAGGCTCTCGTCGACCGTCTCGGCGAACTGCTGGAGCACGGCCTGCGCCTCGCTCAACTCGCGCTGGGCGCGGCGCTCCGCCGTGACGTCGCGCGCCACCGCCAGCAGCCACCGGGGGCGGCCGTCCGGGTGGCGGATCACCACGTTCTCGACATGCACGGAGCGGTCCCGCCTCGGGGTGTCGGACTGAGGCGACCAGTCGTAGTCGCAGGCCACGCAACTGTTGATGGCCGCCGCGCCCTGGGCGTCCACCGGCGCGGGTGCCGCCACCGCCTGGCGCATCACCGGCTCCGCCAGGGCCGCCAGCGCGGGGTTGAAGGCATGGCGCAGGTGTTTGCCCACCACCTGGCCGCGAGCCAGCGAGAACTGCTGCTCGGCGGCCGGGTTGATGTCCAGCAAGGTGAGCGTGGCCGCGTCGAACAGGAAAACGGCCTCGGGCAGCGCCTGCATCAGGCTGCCGAGCGGACCGTGTTCGCCGTCGGGCGGTACCGGCGCGGCGTCGGGCGGGCCGGGTTCGCGCACCGCGTCCGGCCCGGCGGCAGCCACCGCGAGGTCGGCCGCACCCGGCTGGCCTGGGGGCGCGCCCAGCAGGCTGCGCGCGTGGCAATGGGCCAGTTGGGCACCCAGCACGCCCAGCAGCTGGACGAACTGCCGGGTGTCGCAAGGCAGCGTCGTGCTGGAGACCTCCAGCACCGCGACCGTGTCGCCGAGGTGGCAGACCGGCGCCGCGTAGCCGGCGGCCTCGTCGCCCAGCACCTGTTGCTGACGGACGGCCGCGCCCAGGGGGAAACGGTTCAGCGGCAGCGAAACCGCCACCGGCCGGTAACCGGGGATCTCGGCGAAAGCCGGCTCGATCACCCGCACCCAGGCCGTCTCGGTGGGATGCGGCTCCACCCTCAGGATCCGCACGCCGACCGCGCCCAGCTCTTCCTCCAGCACCTTGCGCACCGCCAGCATCGCGGCGTCCAGCGAAGGCGACTGGGAAATGCGCTGGGTGCAGCGCCAGGCCACGTCGATCAGCGCGGCTTCGCGCGTGGCCGGGCCGGGCAGCTCGGGCACGGCCGCGTCGGCCGACTTGGCGCCCCGCCTGTTGAGCAGGAACGTGCCCGCCAGCGCCAGGAACGCGGCCAGCACCAGGCCGAGTTCTTTTTGCTCGAAGACGAACAAAGTCAGGCCGGCCACCCCCAGGGCGAGGCAAATCATGGTTCGTGCGAGCGTCGTCAGCATGGCAACAGCGTAAAGCGCATCAAGAGGAGTATTCGTAGGAATAAGGCGTGTCCGCGGTGGAAAGAAGCAACACCGTTCGCCGGCCGGGGCTTCTTGCAGCCCGGCGGGCCGGTGGACCCTCCGGCTTCGCGCCCGGCGACGCCTTTTCTTCGGCCTTGGCCCCGCAAACTTGAACAGCAGGCGGCGCGGGCCGGCGGTGGCCGCGCACGGCCCGGCGGTGGCGATGGACAGCCAAGGCGAAGCATGCGCCTGCGATCGGTGACTTTTTAACGCCGGGACCCTAGGGCATTCCCTCGTATCCAAACCTTTCAGGCCCCATGGAAAAGGCCGGCCCCTGGCATGGATTGCAGGCTGGGAAGAGCGGCCGACACCGCATCCCTCCCTACAATTCCGGCCGATGCCGACCCCCCTTGTTTCGCGAACATCGTTGCCGGCCTGCGGCAAACGCGTCGGCAGCCCACCGCCTCCGGCAGGCGGACTCCTCCAGACCGTCGCCCTGCTCGCCTGCGCCGGCGGCCCCGCCGCCGCGTGGGCCCAAGGTGCCGCGGACGACGCGGCTTGGCCCGACTGGGCCACCGCGGGGCTGGCCCTGCTGGCGCTGATCCTGGCGCTGCTGGTGTTCCTGGTGTGGCTGGTCTGGTCGCGACAACGGGCGGCGCCGCCGCGCCAGCGGCCGGCGCCGGGCAGCCAGGCGCCCGCCGCCGCGCCGCCGCCCCAGGAACCCGAGGAGGCGGCGCAGGAATCGTTCGCCTACACCGTTTCCCACGACCTGAGGGCGCCCATCCGCGTGGTCGAAGGCTTCACCAAGATCCTGAAGGAAGACTACGGCCCGCAGCTCGACCGCATCGGCAACGACCACCTGGAGCGAATCCTGGGCGCAGCCACGCGCATGAACCACATGATCGACGCGCTGCTGGCGCTGGCCCAGCTGTCCAGCCAGCCGCTGGGCAACCAGCGGGTGGACCTGTCGCAACTGGCCCACTACGTCGCCGAAGACCTGCGCCGGCAGCACCCCGGCCACCCGGTGGCGCTGCACATCGAGGCCGGCCTGGACGCCCAGGGCGACCCGACCCTGCTGCGCGTGGTGCTGGAGAACCTGCTGGGCAACGCCTGGAAATACACCGGCAAGTGCGCCCACCCCGAGATCTGGCTCGAACGCCACCCCACCGAGCCGACCACCTTCACCGTGCGCGACAACGGCGCGGGCTTCGACATGCGTTTCGCCGACCGGCTCTTCGGCGTCTTCCAGCGCCTGCACAGCGCCAGCGACTTCGCCGGCACCGGCGTGGGCCTGGCTTCGGTGCGGCGCATCGTGCGGCGGCATGGGGGAGAGGTCTGGGCCGAGTCGGAGGTGGACAAAGGCGCCCGCTTCCATTTCTCGCTGTCCATGCAACCCCCGGGCCCGCCCCGGCATTAGGGCCCGCGCGGCGCGGGGGGGTCCGGGATAATCCCGGGATGCACCTGTTGATCCCATTCGCCTCGGCGGCCAGCGAGCCGGCGCAGGCGGTCCTGCGAGACCTGCCATTGCCCGGGCTTGCCCGGCTACTGCGCCACCTGCCGCATCAGCCGCATGCCCACCCTAGCGGCTCCGAAGGCGACGAATACACCCTGACCCCGCCCCACCAGCGCGCCTTGGCCCAAGCCTGGGGGTGGCACGGCGGGGACGGCGCCCTGCCCTTCGCCGCGCTCTGGGCCGCGGCGGACGGCATCGATGTCGGCGACCGGGCGTGGGGCCTGATGACGCCGGTGCACTGGCAAGTCGGCCGCGACAGCATCACCCTCACCGACCCCGCCGCGCTCGGGCTGGGCGAAGTGGAATCGCGCGCGCTGATGGACGCCGCGCGGCCGCTGTTCGAAAGCGAGGGTTTCGAGTTGCGCTGGGCCGCGCCCACCCGCTGGTACCTGCAGCACGAAAGCCTGGACGGCCTGCCCTGCGCCTCGCTCGACCGCGTGCTGGGCCGCAACGTCGACCTGTGGCTGCAGCCGCCCGCCGACATCCCGGACGCCGCACGCGCCGAACTGCGGCGAGTGCGCCGGCTGCAGAACGAGTTCCAGATGCTGCTCTACGCCCATCCCCTGACGGAAGCCCGCGAGGCGCGGGGCGAGCCGGCGGTGAACTCCTTCTGGCTCAGCGGCTGCGGCCGCTGGCAGCCCGCCGCGGCCCACGCGGTGCAGGTCGATGAGCGCCTGCGCGAGCCGCTGCTGGCGGAAGACTGGGCCGCCTGGGCCGATGCCTGGCGCGCGCTCGACGCCGAAGTGCTGGGCCCGCTGGTCGACCGGGCCAAGCGCGGCCAGGCCCTGCGGTTGACGCTGTGCGGCGAACGCCGGGCGCAGACCTTCGGCAACGCGGCGGCCGGCCCCGTCGCCGCCCCCGCCGCGCGTCAGACCGACGCGGCGCCGGTCCCGTCGCCCACCCCGTCCCTCCTGCAACGGCTCAAGAAGCGCTGGGCCCGGCCCGTGCCGTCCGCCTTGCTGGAGGCGCTGTGAACCCTTCCCCCACCCCGTCCATGCAGCAACCGCCTTCTCCCACCGCGCCGCAGATCACCCAACGCGACGTCCCGCCGCGCGCCGCCTGGACGCTGGAACAGGCCGGCGTGCACCCGCTGCTGGCCCGGCTTTTCGCCGCCCGCGGCGTGCGCGGCGCCGACGAGCTGGACGACGGCCTGGCCAAGCTGCTGCCGCCGTCGGACCTGCTCGGCGCCGCCGACGCCGCCCGGCGCCTGGCCGACGCGATCGCCCAGCGCGAAAGCATCTGCGTGGTGGCCGACTACGACTGCGACGGCGCCACCGCCTGCGCCGTCGCGCTGCGCGGCCTGAAGCTGCTCGGCGCGGCCGCGGCCGACGTCGGCTATGTGGTGCCCGACCGCGCCATCCACGGCTACGGCCTGACGCCCGCCATCGTCGACCTGGCCCTGGAATCCAGTCACAGGCCCCAGCTGCTGCTCACCGTGGACAACGGCATCGCCAGCCTCGCCGGCGTGGCCCACGCGCGCGCCCAGGGCCTGGCGGTGGTGGTCACCGACCACCATTTGCCGGCGCTCGACCAGGACAAGGTGGTGCTGCCCGAAGCCGACGTCATCGTCAACCCGAACCAGCCCGGCTGCGGCTTCGCCAGCAAGAACCTGGCCGGCGTCGGCGTCGTGTTCTACGTGCTGCTGGCGCTGCGCAGCGAGCTGCGCGCCCGCGGCGCCTTCACCGCCGAGACCCAGCCGCGGCTGGACGCCCTGCTCGACCTGGTCGCCCTGGGCACCGTGGCCGACGTCGTCAAGCTCGACGCCAACAACCGCCGCCTGGTGGCGCAGGGCCTCAAGCGCATCCGCGCCGGCAAGATGCAGCCCGGCGTGGCCGCGCTCTTCCGCGCCGCCGGCCGCGACCCCGCCCGCGCCAGCGGCTTCGACTTCGGCTTCGCGCTCGGCCCGCGCATCAACGCGGCGGGCCGGCTGTCCGACATGACGCTGGGCATCGAATGCCTGCTGACCGACGACCCGGCCCGCGCCGACGAACTCGCCAAGCTGCTGGACGCCATCAACCGCGAGCGCCGCGACGTCGAGGCCGGCATGCGCGAGCAGGCCGAGCAGCAGTTGCAGGCGCTGCTCGAAGCGCGCGGCGCCCAGGCCTGCCCCGCCGCGCTGGCCTTGTTCGACGACGCTTTCCACGAAGGCGTGGTGGGCATCGTGGCGTCGCGGCTGAAAGACCAGTTGCACCGCCCCACCTTCGTCTTCGCGCGCGGGCAGGACGGCCTGCTCAAGGGCTCGGGCCGGTCCATCGCCGGCTTCCACCTGCGCGACGCGCTCGACCTGGTGACCAAGCGCCACCCCGGCGTGCTGAAGAAGTTCGGCGGCCATGCGATGGCCGCCGGGTGCACCCTCGAAGAACGCGACTTCGCCACCTTCGACGCCGCCTTCCAGCAAGTGGCGCGGGAATGGCTGGAGCCGGCCCTGCTCAACCGCACGGTTTTCAGCGACGGCCCGCTCGGCCTGGAGTACTTCAACACCGAGACGGTGCAGCAACTGGACGCCCAGGTCTGGGGCCAGGCTTTCGAGGCACCGGTGTTCTGCGACCGCGTCGACGTCGTGTCGCAGCGGCTCGTCGGCGAAAAGCACCTGAAGCTCAGCGTGCGGCATGCCGGCCAGTTGCGCGACGCGATCTGGTTCGGCCGCATCGAGCCGCTGCCGCCGCAGGTGCTGCTGGCCTACCGGCTGTGCGTGGACGAATTCAATGGCCGCCAGCGGGTGCAGATGGTGGTGCAGGCGGCCGACGCGGCCTGAGAAGATTCATCGACCGGGCGCCGGACGTCCCATGATGGCCGTTGCCCGACCCGACAGAACCAGCAAGGAGATCCTCTTGGACAAGAGAAGAAGCGCCCCGGCACCCCTGCGCGCACGCGCCGCCCTCATCGGCCTGTGCTGCGCCGCCCTGCCCCTGCTGCACGCCTGCGGCGGCGGCGACAGCGGCGGCACGCCGTCAAGCGGCCAACCCGCCCCGCAGCAGAACCCCGCCTGCACCCAGAACAGCACCCTCAACGCCGACGGCACCGTCGGCCTGCGCACCCAGGCCTACCTCTGCGGCACCTACGGCACCACCATCACCCGCAATGATGCGAACGGCAACCCGGTGACGATGGACTATTTCGTCTCCCAGCCCGCCAGCGGCGCACCCAAGGCCCTGGCGGTGCTGATCGCAGGCAGCGTCTTCGACGCCCGCATCACCGGCGCCGCCGACGGCGGCCCCGTCGCCACCGCCAGCGGCAATTTCCTGGTGCGCTCGGCGCAGATCCTGGCCAATCGCGGCTACCAGGTGGTGACGCTGGACCGGCCGACCGACGTGCCCTCCGGCCCGTTCTCCAACGAAGCGGCCAACGTCGACCGCTACCGCGTCTCGGTGCATCACGCGATCGACATCCTCAACGTGGCACGACGCGCCAACACCCGCAACCTGGACCTGTACATCTTCGGCACCAGCCGCGGCTCGCTGTCGGCGGTGGCGACCAACGCCATCGCCAACGGCGTGGGCATCTCCAGCCCGGTGACGCGCGGCCGGCCCGACGTTCCGGAGCAGTATTTCGTCGGCGACCCGCGCGTGCCGCGGCTTCAGGCCGGCGCGATGCAACGGCCCATCCTCGTGCTGCGCAACGACCGCGACGAATGCGACATCACGCCGCCGGCGGGCGCCGTGGCCTTTTACGACTCGCTGCGCGCAGCGGGCGCCCACGCCACGTCGGCCGCGGCCAGCGGCGGCTTCAAGGTGACCGCCGGCTTCAGCGCCGCCGACCTGGCGCCGTGCGAATCCCTCGGCTTCCACAGCTTCATGGGCATCGAGAACGCGGCGGTCAACGAGATGGCGGCCTGGCTCGACGGCCGCATCGCCGCGCGCGGCGCCAACCGCCACCCTGACGCCGCCTTCCCGTCGCTCAACACGGCCGCCGCGACCCCGCTGCAGGTGAACCTGGCCAACCAGACCAGCGACCCGGACGGCGACGCGCTGTCGTTCTCGCTGCCCTACGAACAGAGCAACCTCGGCGGCGGCCTGGCGCTGAGCGGCTCGACCGTCATCTACACGCCGCCCGCGGGCTCGGCGGGCCGCACCGACCGCTTCGTCTACACCGCCACCGACAGCCGCGGCGGCGTGGGGGCGGGGGTGGTGACGGTGGTGGTGGGGCGGTAGGTCACACCAGGTCGCCGAGTTCGCGTTCGATCTGCTCGATGCTGGGCAAGCTGGTCTGCAACTCGGCGGGCAGCGATTCGATCAATTCATATTCGGCCACGCCGATCGGCTTGGTCGAATCCCTCAAGGCGTACTCGGCGACCACCTTGTTCTTGGATTTGCAAAGCAGCAAGCCGATGGTCGGCCCGTCCTGCTCGCTCTTCATCTGCGCATCCACCGCGGTGAGATAGAAACCCAGTTGCCCCGCATGCTCGGGTTTGAAAGCGCCGGCTTTCAATTCCACCACCACGTAGCAGCGCAGTTTCAGGTGGTAGAAGAGCAAGTCCAGGAAGAAGTCCTCACCGCCCACTTCCAGGTGGACCTGCCGGCCGACATAGGCGAAGCCGGCGCCCAGCTCGAGCAGGAAGCGGGAGATGTGCTGGACGAGGGCGGATTCGATGTCGCGTTCACTGGCTTCCCGGCCAATGGCTAAGAAATCGAAAACGTAAGGGTCTTTCAAAGCTTGATGGGCCAGATCGGAGCCCGGTGCCGGCAAACGCGCGCCGAAATTGGTGACAGCGCGCCCCTCCCGTTCCAATGCCCTGCTCTCCACATGCATGGTCAGCACGTTCCGGGACCACCCGTGCTCGACGGCACGCTGGGCATAAGCAAGCCGTTGCTGAGGTTCTTTGAGCTTACTGAGCAACACCAGGTTGTGCCCCCAAGGCAATTGTCCAACAGCCTGTTGGACGATTGCAGGATCGGGCCAAGCATCGGCGAATGCCCTCATATACATCAAGTTGGCGCGAGAAAAACCCTTCATCTCAGGAAATGCCTGACGCAAGTCATGAGCCAAACGATCGATCACTTTGGCGCCCCAACCCTGCAGCGACTGCCGCTCCAGAATGTCCCGGCCGATCTGCCAGTAGAGCAGCACCAGTTCCCGGTTGACGGCCAGCGCGGCGCGCTGCTGGGCCGAATGGATGCGCGACTTGAGATCGGCCAGCCAATGGGCATAACCGCCAGGGGGTTGGATCAAAGCAGAGGGTTGGGAATCAGCGGGCATATGGGGGACATTAGGGTCAAGTCAAACACCTTGGGATGAAGGCCGGCCGGTGATCCGGTTCCGTGGCTTGAGGCCCCTCACTCCCAAGCCGGCGTCGCCCGCAGCACCTCTTCCAGCGTCGTCACCCCCTCGGCCACCTTCATCGCGCCCGCCAGCCGCAGCGGGCGCATGCCGTCCTGCAGCGCAAGCTGGCGCAGCTTGGGCAGGTCGGTGGTGGGGTGGACGGCGGCGCGGACTGCCTCGTTGACCGTCATCAGCTCGTACAGGCCGGCGCGGCCGCGGTAGCCGGTCATGCGGCATTCGAGGCAGCCCACCGGCTTGTAAACCTTGGGCGTGCCGTTGAGCCGCCAGGGCTTGATGGCCTCGGCCAGCACCGAGGCGCCGTCACCTTCATCGGGTTTTTTGCAGGCTACGCACAGCGTGCGCACCAGGCGCTGGGCGAGCACGCCGATGACGGTGGCGCTGATGAGGTAGGACGGCACGCCCAGGTCTTCCATCCGGGTGATGGCGGTGGCGGCGTCGTTGGTGTGCAGCGTGCTGAACACCAGGTGGCCGGTGAGGGAGGCCTGGATCGCCATCTCGGCGGTCTCCAGGTCGCGGATCTCGCCGACCATGATGATGTCCGGATCCTGGCGCATCAGCGCGCGCAGGCCTTCGGCGAAGCCGAGGTCGATGTTGTGCTGCACCTGGGTCTGGTTGAAGGCCGGCTGGATCATTTCGATCGGGTCTTCGACGGTGCAGACGTTCACCTCGTCGGTGGCCAGCCGGCGCAGGGTGGAGTAAAGCGTGGTGGTCTTGCCCGAGCCGGTGGGGCCGGTGACGAGGATGATGCCGTGCGCGTTGGAGACCAGCTTCTCCCAGCGCGGCCCGTCGTGCTGGCCGAAGCCCAGCGCGTCCAGGCTCTTGACGGTGGTGTCGGGGTCGAAGATGCGCATCACCATCTTCTCGCCGAAGGCGGTGGGCAGCGTGGCCAGCCGCATCTCCACCTCGTCGCCCTGGGGGTTGCGCGTCTTGATGCGCCCGTCCAGCGGCCGGCGGCGCTCGACCACGTCCATGCGGCCGAGCACCTTCACGCGCGCGATCATCGCGTTCATCACGCCGGGCGGCACCTGGTAGACGGTGTGCATCACCCCGTCGATGCGGAAGCGGATGGCGCCCAGCTCGCGGCGCGGCTCCAGGTGGATGTCGGAGGCGCGCTGGTCGAAGGCGTACTGCCACAGCCAGTCGACCACCTGCACCACGCCCTGGTCGTTGGCGTCGAGCTGCTTGTTGCTGCGGCCGAGTTCGACCAACTGCTCGAAGTTGGCCATGGCCGCGGCTTCGCCGGTCTTGATGGCCGCGCGCACCGACTTGGACAGCGTGTAGAACTCGGTGGTGTAGCGCTGCAGCTCGAGCGGGCTGACCACCACGAGCTTGATTTGCCGCTGGGTGTGGGCCTCGATCTCGGGCACCCAGCCGACGTCGCAGGGCTCGCAGGTGGCGATGGTGACTTCGCGCAGGCCGAACTGGATCGGCAGCGCGCGGCGGCGCTCGGCGTAGTTGATCGACATCACGTCGGCCACGCGGCCGACGTCCACCTTCAGCGGGTCGATGCGCAGGTAGGGCAGGCCGCAGCGGCCGGCCAGCCATTCCGTCAGCGGCTCGACGTCCCAGGTCTTGCCGGTCTCGGCGCCGCGGTTCAAGCGCGCCAGGCCCGCCCCCGCCAGGCGCACCAGCGGGTGCTGGGCGCTGTCGCCGGCGGCGAAGCGCTGCGCGGTGCGGTCGTTGTCCTGCTGGCTGATGAGGCCGTCTTCCAGCAGCAGTTTCAGCAGCAGCCGCCAGGTGAGGCGGCCGGTGTGCGGCGGCGGGTGGTTCGCGCCGCCGATCTGCGCGCCGGGAGTACGGCCGGGCGCCTGGTGTTCTTTGGTCTTCATCGGGGATGGGATTCCGGTCGGGGGCCCGCGGGGTGCGTCATGCGGCGGGAGGATGGGGGGTCGCCAGCTTCAGCGGCCGCATCATGCGCAGCCACTTTTTCGCAGGCAGCTTGAAGGCAGTTTCGATGTTTTCCGCGCGCCGGGCAAGTAGGTCCTTGTCGGGCAACGCCAGGCCTTTCAGGCCCACGACGACGGTGTTGCCCTCTTTGGTCGGCTGCATGGAAAACACCTGGGACGGCCCGAAGGCTTCGGCGATGCGGGCGGCGCTGCGCTCGAAGCTGGCGTCGCGGCCGAAGAGGTTCACCGTCATCGCGCCGCCGCGGGCCAGCAGCCGGTGGCAGTCGCGGTAGAAGTCCAGGCTGTCCAGCACCGGGCTGGCGGCTTCGTGGTCGTAGAGGTCGACGCACAGCGCCTGCACGGTCCCGGCCAGGCGCGGGTCGGCCGCGAAGGCGGCGGCGTCCATCTGCAGCACCTGCAAGTCGTCGCCGTCGTCGGGCAGTTGGAAGAAGGCCCGGCAGGCGCCGATCACCGTGGGGTTCAACTCGACCGCCAGCGTCTTCATCTTCAGCACGCCGTGGGTGAAGCGGGTGATGGAGCCGGCGCCCAGGCCGAGCTGGACCGCCAGGCCTTCGCCCAATTCGCCGGCGTCGCGCAGCAGCAGCCACACCATCATGCGGCGCACGTATTCGAGTTCGATCGCCAGCGGCTTGCGCACTCGCATCGCGCCCTGCACCCAGGGCGTTCCCAGGTGCAGGTAGCGCACGCCTTCGAATTCGGAAAGGGTGGCGGGCGCCAAGTCGCGGGCCTTGTCTTTTTTCTTGCTTCGGGTCATGTCAATCCGTAGGGGGCCAGCACGCCGCGCCAGGCTTGGAGCTTGCGCTCGAACGACCAGCTGGCGTTGGCGGGGCTGGTGGAGGGCAGGCGGTGCACCGCCAGGCCGAGCGCGAGAGTGTGTCGCATGCAGCGCGCCGACTCGCCGCCGTTGTGGGCCACCGCCCGCAGGCCGGGGGCTTCGCGCAGCAGCCGCGGCCAGTCGTTGGGCACCGGCGCTTCGATCGCGCTGTCCAGGCTGCCTTCGCGGCGGCAGCTGGCGTAGACGTCCCAGATGCCCAGGCCGCGCTCGCGGACCAGGTCCAGGCGCGCCGGGTAGGGCAGCGCGCGCAGGTCGACGCCCCACAGCGCCGACAGGATGGGCCAGAACTGGTTGCGCGGGTGCGCGTAATACTGCTGAGCCTTGAGCGAGGCCACGCTGGGGAAACTGCCCAGCACCATCAGCCGGGTGTGGGGCGCCGCCACGGGCGGCAAGCCGAGCAGTTCGGGTTCACCGCTCATCGAGCGCGATCCCCGGTGCCCGCCGCCAATGCCGCCGCCAGTCCCGGCAGGGCCGCATGCGCGTTGGCCGTCGTGGCCTCCGCCAGCGCCTGCACAGCCATGCCGCGCAAATCGGCCAGCGCCTGGCCGATGCGCGGTAGCTCGGCGGGTTCATTGCGCGCCTGGGGTGCCCCCCCGGTGCGCTCGGCCGCGGTGCGGTAGAGCCAGTGCGGCGGGATGTCGGGCGAGTCGGTCTCCATCACCAGCGATTCCAGCGGCAGGCTTTGCGCCAGGCGGCGGATCTGCAAGGCGCGGTCGAACGTCAACGCGCCGCCGAAGCCGAGCTTGAAGCCCAGGTGGACGAAGGCGTGGGCCTGCTGGTCGCTGCCGTTGAAAGCGTGGGCGATGCCGCCCGGCAAATCGATGCGCCGCAGGTGCTTGAGCAGGGTGTCGGCGGAGCGCCGCACATGCAGGATCACCGGCAGGCCGGCCTCGCGCGCCAGCTTCAGTTGGGCGCCATAGAAGGACTCTTGCTTGCCGCGGTCGAGCCCTTCGACGAAATGGTCGATGCCGATCTCACCGACGGCCACCAGGCGCGGGTCACCTCGACGCTCGGCCAGCGCCTGCCGCAGCAGGTCCAGGTCGGCGTCGGCGGCGCGGTCGACGCACAGGGGATGGATGCCCAGCGCATAGGCCGCGCCGTGGCGCTCGGCCAGGGCCTGCACCGTGCCGAAGTTCGCCGCCTCCACCGCCGGGATCACCAGGCCCGTCACGCCGGCGGCGCGGGCACGGCCGACCACCGCGTCGCGGTCGGCGTCGAACTCCGGCGCGTCGAGGTGGCAATGGGTGTCGATCCACATGGCCGACATGATGCCTGCTGCCACCGCCGCGCCGCGCAAGGGCGCGTGAATCGCCCTGCGGCGGGAAGTGCGGATGGAGGCATGCGCGGCTTCGACACGCTCAGCCCGAACGGGGGTGGGGCGCGTCCTCCCCTCTCCGTTCGCCCTGAGCCCGTCGAAGGGCCCTGGTCACTCCGGCT
>CBJNAE010000022.1:0-20158 GCA_966433995.1 uncultured Ideonella sp.
TCCCTCACCGTCGAGAAGACCGGCGACACGCAGCAGTGGCTCTACAAGGGCGGCCTGCGCGACTACCTGATGCAGAGCCTGCCGGCCGACCCGGTGATCCCGCTGTTCGAAGGCGAGCACTACGCCAGCGGCAACGAGGCCGAGAACGTCGCCGAAGGCGAGGGCGCCGCCTGGTGCGTGGCCTTCACCGAGGATGGCGCGCCGATGCGCGAGAGTTACGTCAACCTCATCCCCACGGTGGCCGGCGGCACGCACGAGTCGGGGCTGAAGGACGGCCTGTTCGGCGCGGTCAAGGGCTTCATCGACATGCACAGCCTGCTGCCCAAGGGCGTGAAGCTGATGCCGGAGGACGTCTTCTCGCGCGCCAGCTTCGTGCTGTCGGCCAAGGTGCTGGACCCGCAGTTCCAGGGCCAGATCAAGGAGCGGCTGAACAGCCGCGACGCGCTGCGCCTGGTGTCGATGGCGGTCAAGCCGCGCCTGGAGCTTTGGCTGAACCAGCACGTCGACCTGGGCAAGAAGCTGGCCGAACTCGTCATCAAGCAGGCCCAGACGCGCCAGCGCGCCAGCCAGAAGGTGGAAAAACGCAAGGGCTCGGGCGTGGCGGTGCTGCCCGGCAAGCTCACCGACTGCGAGAGCCGCGACCTGCTGTCCAACGAGATCTTCCTCGTCGAAGGCGACTCGGCCGGCGGCAGCGCCAAGATGGGCCGCAACAAGGAGACGCAGGCGGTGCTGCCGCTGCGCGGCAAGGTGCTCAACGCCTGGGAGGTCGAGAAGGACCGGCTCTTCGCCAACAACGAGATCCACGACATCGCGGTGGCGCTGGGCGTCGACCCGCACGGGCCGAACGACACGGTCGACCTGTCCGGCCTGCGCTACGGCAAGGTCTGCATCCTGAGCGACGCGGACGTCGACGGCTCGCACATCCAGGTGCTGTTGCTGACGCTGTTCTTCAAGCACTTCCCCAAGCTGATCGAGGAAGGCCGCATCTTCATCGCCAAGCCGCCGCTGTTCCGCATCGACGCGCCGGCGCGCGGCAAGAAGCCGGCCGCCAAGATCTACGCGCTGGACGACGGCGAGCTGAACGCCATGCTCGACAAGCTGCGCAAGGAAGGCGCCCGCGAATCGAGCTGGAGCATCAGCCGCTTCAAGGGCCTGGGCGAGATGAACGCCGAGCAGCTGTGGGAGACCACGCTCAACCCCGAGACGCGGCGCCTGCTGCGGGTGGCGTTCGCCCAGGTGGGCTTCGACGCGACGGTGGCGTCGATGACCAAGCTCATGGGCAAGGGCGAGGCCCAGGCGCGGCGCGAACTGATGGAACTGCACGGCGACACGGTGGAGGTCGATGTCTGACGCCCGCAACCCCGAGAGGCCGCCGCCGCAGGTGCGCCTGCGCCCGACCATGCTGTCCGACCTGGATTTCGTGGTCTCGGTCGAGCGCGACCCGGCCAATGCCTCCTCCATCACGCCCTGGGAGCGCACGCAGCATGAAGGCGCGGTGCGCTTCCCCGATTTCCGGCACTTCGTCATCGAGTCCGGCCCGGCCTACGAGCGCAGCGGGTTCGTCATCCTGCAGGGCTGCCGCAACCCGCACCGCTCGGTCGAACTCAAGCGCATCGTGCTGCGCCGAGAAGGCCAGGGCGTGGGCCTGGGGCGCGCCTGCGTGCGGCTGCTGGCGCGCATGGCTTTCCGCGACCTGGGCGCGCACCGCTTCTGGCTCGACGTGAAGTCGCGCAACACGCGGGCGCAGGCGCTTTACCTCAGCGAGGGCTTCGTCGAGGAAGGGCGGCTGCGCGAGAGCGTGACGACGCCGGAGGGCTATGACAGCTTGATCGTCATGTCCATGCTGGAGGCCGAATATGAGGCGCGCCTGGCGGCGTCATGAGTGGCTCGACTCAGGACTATGGCGGCGCGCGGTCACCCTCACCCCCCTTCGACAAGCTCAGGGCAGGCCAAGCCTCTCCCGCAAGCGGGAGAGGGGGCATTCGAACTCCCTCGCCCCCGGGACGGGGGAGAGGGTCGGGGTGAGGGGGCCTGCGCCAATGCGCCCCAGCCCCGAGCCGTCCCGAATTGAATCGATCGTTTCTTGAATCCCATGACCCCAACCCTCTTCGACACCCCCGACAACGAAGTCGCCCTGTCCGAATACGCCGAGCGCGCCTACCTCGAATACGCGCTGAGCGTGGTCAAGGGCCGCGCGCTGCCCGACGTCTGCGACGGCCAGAAGCCGGTGCAGCGCCGCATCCTCTACGCGATGGAGCGCATGGGCCTGGCCTTCACCACCGCCGGCGGCCCCAAGCCGGTCAAGAGCGCCCGCGTGGTGGGCGACGTGCTCGGCCGCTTCCACCCGCACAGCGACCAGGCCGCCTACGACGCCCTGGTGCGCATGGCGCAGGATTTCTCGCAGCGCTACCCGCTGATCGACGGCCAGGGCAATTTCGGCTCGCGCGACGGCGACGGCGCCGCGGCGATGCGCTACACCGAGGCCCGCCTGGCGCCGATCGCCCGGCTGCTGCTGGACGAGATCGACGAGGGCACGGTCGAGTTCCAGCCCAACTACGACGGCTCCACCGAAGAGCCGAAGCAGTTGCCCGGCCGGCTGCCCTTCGTGTTGCTCAACGGCGCCAGCGGCATCGCGGTCGGCCTGGCCACCGAGATCCCGTCGCACAACCTCACCGAGGTGGCCGCAGCGGCGGTGGCGCTGATCCGCAACGACAAGCTGGCCGACGACGAGCTCTTCGCCCTGCTGCCGGGCCCCGACTTCCCCGGCGGCGGCCAGATCATCAGCGCGCCAGCGGACATCCAGGCCGCCTACCAGACAGGCCGGGGCAGCCTGAAAGTGCGTGCGCGCTGGAAGATCGAGGACCTGGCCCGCGGCCAGTGGCAGTTGGTGGTGACCGAGCTTCCGCCGGGCACCAGCGCCCAGAAAGTGCTGGAAGAGATCGAAGAGCTCACCAACCCCAAGGTCAAGGCAGGCAAGAAAGCGCTCAGCGCCGAACAGGTGCAGCTCAAGGCCACCGTGCTGGGCGTGCTCGACGCGGTGCGCGACGAAAGCGGCAAGGAGGCCGCGGTGCGCCTGGTCTTCGAGCCCAAGACCAGCCGCATCGAGCAGCAGGATCTGATCAACACCCTGCTGGCCCACACCAGCCTGGAATCGTCCCTGCCGGTCAACATGACGATGGTCGGCCGCGACGGCAGGCCGATGCAGAAGAACCTGCGGCAGATGCTGGTGGAATGGATCGCTTTCCGCATGGACACGGTGCAGCGCCGCTCGCGCCACCGCCTGGACAAGGTGCTGGCGCGCATCCACGTGTTGGAGGGCCGCCAGCTGGTGCTGCTGAACATCGACGAGGTGATCCGCATCATCCGCCAGTCCGACGAGCCCAAGGCGGCGCTGATCGAGCGCTTCAAGCTCAGCATGGTGCAAGCCGAGGACATTCTGGAAATCCGCTTGCGCCAGCTGGCGCGGTTGGAGGCGATCAAGATCGAGCAGGAGCTGAAAGAGCTGCGCGCCGAGCAGGAGAAGCTGGAAGACATCCTGAACAACCCGTCCAGCCTCAAGCGCACCGTCGTCAAGGAGATCGAGCAGGACAGCAAGCAGTTCGGCGACGCGCGCCGCACGCTGATCCAGGCCGAGAAGAAGGCGGTGCTGGAGATCAAGGTGGTGGACGAACCCGTCACCGTGGTCGTCAGCCTGAAGGGCTGGGTGCGCGCGCTCAAGGGGCATGAGGTCGGCGCCGGCGCGCTGCAGTTCAAGTCGGGCGACGCGCTGTACGGCACCTTCCCTTGCCGTTCGGTCGACACGCTGCTGGTGCTGGGCAGCAACGGCCGCGTTTATTCGGTGGCGGTGAGCGGCCTGCCCGGCGGGCGCGGCGACGGCCAGCCGATCACGACGCTGATCGACCTGGAAAGCGGCACCCAGCCCGCCCACTACCTTGCCGGCCCGGCGGACCAGGTGGTGCTCTTGTCAGGCACCGGCGGCTACGGCCTGCTGGCGCGCCTGGGCGACATGGTGTCGCGGCAGCGCGGCGGCAAGAGCTTCATCGCGCTGGAAGCCGGCGAGAACCTGCTGCCGCCGAGCCCGGCGGACGGCGGCGGGCAGGTGGCCTGCCTGTCGCTGGGCGGCCGCCTGCTGGTGTTCCCGCGCGAGGAGCTGAAGCTGCAATCCAACGGCGGCCGCGGCCTGACCTTGATGGACCTGGAGGACAAGGACGCGCTGGTGAGCGTGGCCGTGTTCAATAAGCATTTGCAAGTGCTGGGCACCGGCCGCGGCGGCAAGGCCAAGGAGGAGGTGCTGCGCGAAGCGGCGCTGGCGGCGCACCAGGGCAAGCGCGCCCGCAAGGGCAAGGCGCTGGACGCGGGCTTGAAACCGCAGCGGGTGCTGCCGGCTTAAGTCACCGGGTTGCCCGCCCCGTCACGGCGCCCTTGCGGGACCGGTGGCGCCGGGCGGCACGAACAGCGGCGGCACCTGCCACGGCAGGCCGCACCAGGGGTGGCCGCCGTCGGCCAGCCATTGGTCGACCTTCGCCTCGTCGAACGAACTGCCCAGGCTGTCGGCCCGGGCGCCGGCGACCCATTGGCGGCGGCCGCGGGCCCAGGCCCGGCCGTAGTCGCGCCAGCCGTCGAAGCAGTCGTTGGCGCGCTGGGCGTTCTGCAGCAGCACGTCCCATTGCGTGGCCTCGTCCACCCAGCCGAGCAGGCCGGCCATCCGGGCGGCGAAAGCCACGCGGGCGCAGGCGAAGGCCATGGCGTCCCGGGTGTCGTCCTGCTCGCGCAGCGCGTCCAGATCGATGCGGAACCAGCGCCGTTCGAGCTGCGCGGAGACGGCAGCCCGCGCTTGCGCGTCGTCGAGGTCGGCGCGCAGGCCGAAGAGGTGGAGCAGGGCGGGCCGCAGCGTGCGCAGCAGTTCTTCCCGCGGCGGCGCCTCGCCGGGATGCGCGAAGCCGGCGCGCACCCGGGCCGCTGCCATCGGGTGGGCCAGGCTGAGCGCCCAGTTGCGCCGGTGGTCGAAGCCGTAGGCGACGCGACCCGGCATGGGCGGCGCTGCGGGCGGCGGTGCGGCGCCGCCCGGCTCGTCCAGGGTCTTCATCAACCAGCGCGCGAGCAGGCAGCCCGCCAGCAGACCGAGGATCCAGGTCATGCGCCCGTCTCCCCAGGGGCGCGGCCGGTGGCCTGGGCGACCGCATGGGCGACCGCCGGCGCCAGCGCCATCCCGCGCAGCAGCGACGGGTCTTTCGCTGCCGCCAGCCACTGCACCAGGGGCGAGGGCGACGGCAGCTCCGCGAGTAGCGACGGATGGTGCTTGGCGACCAGCAGTTGGTCGGCCTCGTCCATCACGTCGCCCACCTTGCGCCAGCCCGCGCGGACCCGGACCAGGCCGAGCCCGGCCGCGTCGGCGCAGGGGCCTTCCGCGGTCGGCAGCGAGTTCAGGAAGCCGAGCACCGCGTCGCGGTAGCGGGCCACTGGCGGCCGGTTCTGCTTGCCCTTGACTTGGTCCACGGCCAGGCGGCCAGACGGGTCGACCCGGGCGCTGATGGTGATGTGGGGATGGTGCTGCCCGGTGCGGAAGCTGAAAAGGCGCAGCTTCCCCTCCTCGCACTGGCTGGCGTAGTGTTCGCCGTAGCCGCCGCTGAGCCCCCGGCGGTCGGCGAACTGGCCGAGGCAGTGGCGCATCAGCTGGCTCTCGTAGGCCATCTCGCCGCGCAGCACCGGGTCGGGCGAGGCGCCGCCGCCGAGCAGCTCCACGAACAAGCCCTGTTCGTCGCGCCAGCGCTCGGCCACCGCCGCCGGTTGGTGCTCGCGCCGGCCCGAGCGCGCTTGCGCCTCGAACACCGCGTGCTCCGCGCGCCACAGCGCCAGCGCTTGCGGGCAATTCACCCGCATCAGCTTGCCTTGCAGCGGCGTGCCCTGGCGGGAGTTCAGGAACTCGACGAGGCGGCCTTCCATTTCAAGCAGCGCCGGCCCGGCCGGGTCCACCCACCACAGCGCGGCGTCGCCGGACTTGCCGAAACGGCGCGACACCCAATCCGGCGGGGCGGCGGGCGCCAGCGCCGCGCGGGCTTGCTCCATCGATTCGAGCGCCCGGACTTGCGGCGCCGGCGCGTCCAGGTTGCCGACCGCGTGGCGGTAGAAGTGGTTCGCCAGCCAAGCGGCCACCTCGGGCGTGTCGCCGCGCTGCGCGCTGCGCCGCGCGATGCCTTCCTTGACGGCCGGCGCGTTGACCACGTCCCTCGGCGCATAGGCGCCCCCGCCGTGCGCGCGCCGGCCCCCGGCGCTCACCAGACTTTCCACCAGGGTTTCTTGCCGGGGCCGCCCATGGCCCGCTTGCAGCGCGCGATGTCGTCCTGCGCGTATTCGCGCTGCTGGCGGTCGCCCTCGCTCTGGTCGCCCATCCGGCTGGCTTGCTCGAAGAGTTGCAGCGCGCGGTCGAGCTGGCCGGCGTTCTCCAGCGTCAGGCCAGCCAGGCGCCTGCAGCAGGGGTCTCGCACGGACATCACCTGGGCGAGCGCCGGCTCCAGCCTCGCCAGCGCGTCTTCCGGCTGGTCGGCTGACATCTTGGCCAGGATGGAGGTGAGCGCGCCGAGGTAGCTGACGAAGGCCTGTGTGTCCTGTTCGTCGCCGTGCCTGGACCACCATTCATCCAGGCGCTGCAGCCAGATCGGCACTTCGGCGCCGCGGCCCAGCGCGACGAGCGCGCCGCACACCCAGCTGGCGTAGCCGGCGGGGTCGTGGCGGCTGTAGCCGTGGTCCTGGGCGTAGTGCCAGAGCTGGTCGGCGGCTTGCACGTACTCGGCTTTCTGGTCGAGTTCGCCGTAAGCCCGCATCAGGCCGTGGTAGTGCTCGGCGAAGGGGCTGGCGGCGATGCCCTTGCGGTGCAGCGGCAGGGCATCCCGCGGCTGCTTCCTGTTGTAGACGTGGTGGATGGCCAGGTTGTTGCACAGCATCGAGTAGGCGTGCACGTCGCCGTCCTTGTAATGGCCCTGGCCGCTGGTGAAGAAGGACTCGAAGCGGTACAGGCCCATCTCGTAGTAGCTGGCGGCCAGCGCGGCGACGGCGCCTTCGTCGATGCGCGTGCCCTCGGGCAGCTCCCGCTCCAGCCTGTGTTCCAGCGCGACGCCGACGTTGTAGCACCAGCCCCCGGCCGTCGCCGGCACCACCGGCATGGCGAGGGCCTTGGAAACGCCGTGCAGGCGCATGCGCAGGAACCACAGCTGTTCGATGTTCCGGCTGTTGGCCAGTTCAGGCTGCCTGACGGCCGATTCGAGCAGTGCCAGCACCTGGGCCGGGTCGCCGCCGGCTTGCTGCAGCAGGCCGGCACGCACCGCGGCCGCGGCGGGGTGGCCGGGCGCCACGCGCTCGGCCAGCGCCAGGTGCCTGTCGCCGAAGGCGCGCGGGTCTTCGTCCGCGCACACCCAGTGCAGGTCGCCGTCCTCGGTGGCGCTGGCCAGGGCAAGCGCCCAATAAGGGTGGGACACCTCGCCCTTGGCGAGCGCGGCCTGCGCGAGCCGGCAAGCGTGCTCGGCCGAAGGCGCGCGCATGTTGTGGACGGACTCAAAGCCGAGCTTGCCGGCGGCTTCGTCCTGGCCGGCGGCCAGCAGCCAGTCCATCACCAGGCAGGTGAAGCTGTCGTCGTCGTCTTCCGACAAGGCGTAGTGGCCCAGGCGGGCCTTGGCCAGGGCGTCCTGCAGCCGGCCTTGAGCGGCCGCGGCCTTCGCTTCAAGCCGGGCCACCCGGACCTCGATGGCGCGCCGCACCGGCAGCGAGGTGTCCGGCGGCAGGAGGTCGCGGATGTTCTTGATGACCAGCGCCAAGCCATCGGGTGCGAGCGCGACCAGTTTGTCGCTGAGTTTCAGCCAGTCGTGGTGGTCGACGTCCTGGCCCGGCGCCGCGCCGGACAGCGCCTGCATGGAGGCCAGCGCGCAGGCGCGCGCCTGCGCGGCATCGCCCTGGGCGGCGAAGCTTTCGCCGTGGCGCAGCGCCAGCACCGCGTCGTCCCAGGCGCGGTAGGCCGAGCGCGCCGACAACGCGGTCTGGGCCTCGTGGATGGCGGCAAAGCAGCGCCGTTGCAGGTCGAAGTCGCCGGCGTCCCGGGCCCAGCGGGCCAGCCTTTCCCAGTCTTCGTCCGACCGGTCGGCGGGCGCTTGGCCGCGCAGCAGCATTTCGGCGGCGACCAGGCTGGCGGCCAGGGCCTCGGCGCTGCCCCCGCCCTGCTCATGGGCCTGGCTGTGCGCCGCGATGCGCCAGAACGCCAGCGCGGTGCCGGCCGATGCCCTTTCGCCGGGCGGCAGGGCCTGCACCGCGGCGTGGCCGTCGACATCCAGGACGCGCAATGCCTCGGCGGCCCGGCCGGCGCGCAGCCAAAGGCGGTGCAGCTTGTAGACCGTGGCCATGCTGTCGGCGCGGCAGGGTTGCCGGCCCAGGGCGGCGGCCAGGCCGGACTGGACGATGTCTTCCGAGACCGCGGCCTCGGCCTGTTCGTCCACCGCCTCCTCGGTTTCGTCGAGGAAGGCATCCAGGCGGTCGCCGCTGAGGCTGTCGGGATCGTCGGCGTGGTTCAAGGAGGCTCCGGCAAAAGGCCGGGATTTTATCGGCGCGCCTTGGGTGGGTGCCACAATCCCAGGTTGCCCGCGGCCGTTCGCGCTGCGCCACCCGCCCCTGGGCCACCACCGTTGCACGCCGTCCGCCAGGAGATCCCGCCATGTCCGTCTTCCAAACCTCCCGCGAACTCGCGGCACCCCCCGACGCGGTGTTCGCCGCGATCAGCGATGGCCGGCGCTTGGCGCGTTGGTGGGGCCCGGCGGGGTTCACCAACACTTTCGAGGCGTTCGAGTTCTCGCCGGGCGGCCGCTGGAAATTCATGATGCACGGGCCGGACGGCACCGACTACCCGAACGAAGCCCGCTTCGAGGAGATCGTGCCCGGCGCCAAGGTCGTCGTGCGGCACGTCAACGCGCCGCATTTCCAACTCACGATCGCGCTGAGCCCTTCGGCGTCGGGCACCTCGCTGACCTGGACACAGTCCTTCGATGACCCGCGGGTGGCCGAGGCGGTGCGCCACATCGTCGAACCGTCCAACGAGCAGAACCTGGACAGGCTGGCCGCCGAGCTCGGCGCGGCCGCCTGACGGGCCGGCGTCAGGCCTTGGAGGCCAGCACCTTCACCGCGACGGCGGCGAAGGCGGCGAACAGCCCCAGGCTCCAGAACTCGTAGGGGATGCCGAGCAGGTCCACCGCCGCGTCGGCGCAGGAGGCGCGTGGCGAGAAGACGTCGGGCACCAGGCTGTCCAGCGAAAGGCCGCCGACGATCTTGTCCGCCAGCGTGAGGTTGCAGGAATTGCTGGCCGCGGCGACGAAGTGCTGGTACAGCGCGGCTGCCGCGCCGCAACCGGCCAGCGCCAGGGCCAGAAGGGCCGAGACGGCCCGCCCCGCCCGGGAGTCCCACAGCAGCCCCAGGCCGCAGGCCAGCGCGATCGCCAGGAAGATCACCCGCTGCAGCACGCACCAGGGGCAGGGCTCCATGCCAAAGACGTGTTGGGACACCAGGGCCAGGCCCACGGCGGCCAGGCTCAGCAGCGCGACCGACGCGAGCAGCAAGCGCGGCCTCGGGCGGCTTGTGGACGGCGCGGCCATGGTCACTTCACTTCCGCGATCAATTCGATCTCCACGCAGACGCCGAACGGCAGCTGCGCCACGCCGAAGGCGCTGCGGGCGTGCGCGCCGACGTCGGGCCCGAACACCTCGCCAATGAGGTTGGAGCAGCCGTTGGTCACCAGGTGGTGGTCGGTGTAGCCGGGCGCGCTGTTGACCAGGCTCAGCACCTTGACGATGCGGGTGACCTGGTTCAAGTCGCCGACAGCCGCGTGCAGCGTGCCGAGCAGGTCGACCGCCACCGAGCGGGCGGCTTGCTGGCCGGTCTCGGTCTCGGTGTCCTTGCCCAGCTGGCCCACCCAGGGCTTGCCGTCGCGCTTGGCGATGTGGCCCGACAGGAAGACGAGGTTGCCGGTGCGCACGAAGGGCACATAGGCCGCGGCGGGCACGGCCAGCGGGGGCAGGGTGATGCCCAGCTGCTGCAGGCGGTCGTAGACGGAGGCTTTGGACATGACGGTGGTTCCGTTGAAAGAAAAAAGGGAGAAAGCGGGGCGCCGGTGGCGGCGCGTATCGAAGAAGGCGGGATGGTCCAGCAACTTGCCGCCTGTTTGCCAACCCACCGTGAGAGGGGGCTCCAGGCGGGCCCCGGCGGAGCCGGCGAATCCTACACTGGCCGGCTTCATTCCACGGGCGCAGGGGCATGGGCGGATCGCATCGGAACGGCGTGCCCGGCGTGGGCGAAGACACGGCAGCGGCGGGCTGCGCTTGCGTGCCCTCCGCGGGTGCCTGGGGCCTGTCGCTCAGCCTGGCCTGGCTGGCCGGCGTGGCGGGCCAGTTGCAGCAGCCGCGGCTGTGGGCGGCACCCGCTTATGCGGGGCTGGCTTCGGCGGCGCTGGTCGCCTTGCTGCTTTGCATCGGGATGGCGGCGGCCAGGAGGGCCCGCGGCACTCAAACCCGCCCGGGAAACACGTTGCGCGCTGCTGTGCCGATCCTGGCCTGCGCGTTGTGCGTGGCAGCCTTCGCTTTCTCGCTGGCGGCCTGGCATGCCGGCCGCCAACTCGGGCAGATCCTGCCCGACGAACTGGAAGGCGTGGACTTCGAGGTGGTCGGCACGGTCTCCAGCCTGCCGCGCGAATCGGCCATCGGCACGCGCTTCTTGTTCGAGGTGGAATCGGCCCGCCGCGACGGCCAGGAGGTCGACCTGCCCCGGCGCCTCTCCCTGGGTTGGTACGGCGGCGCCCGCCGCGCCTCCGCCGGCCCAGGCCTGCCCGCGGCCTTCAAGGCGGGGCAACGCTGGTCGATGACGGTGCGGTTGAAGCGGCCGCATGGCCTGATGAACCCCCACGGTTTCGACTATGAGCTTCACCTGTTCGAGCAGGGGGTGGGCGCGACCGGCTACGTGCGTGACAACGGTGCGCTGCTGTTGCGCGCCGATGCCGGGCATGCCCTGCAACGCCTTCGGCAACGCGTCAAGGACGCCATCGAAGCCAAGGTCGGCGATGCGCGGGCCGCCGGCTTGCTGGCAGGGCTGTCGGTGGGCGACCAATCGGCCATCGACCGCGAGGACTGGGAAATCTTCCGCGCCACCGGCGTCGCCCACCTCGTGAGCATCAGCGGCCTGCACGTGACCATGTTCGCCTGGCTGGCCGGCGCGCTCGTCCGTGCCCTGTGGCGGCGCAGCGCCCGCGCCAGCCTGTGGTGGCCGGCGCCCGCGGCCGCCCTGTGGGGCGGCTTGGCCGCGGCGGCGGCCTACGCGCTCTTTTCCGGCTGGGGCGTGCCGGCCCAGCGCACGGTGTGGATGTTGTCCGTGGCCACGCTGCTGCGGACTGGCGGCCGGCGTTGGCCCTGGCCGATGGTGCTGCTGGCCGCGGCGGTGGCCGTGACGGCGCTGGACCCCTGGGCCTTGCTGCAACCCGGCTTCTGGTTGTCGTTCGCGGCCGTGGGCCTGCTGATGGCCTCGGGCCCGCAGGCGCGGCCTGACCGGTCCGATCCGGGGCGGGCCAACCATTTCGGCCAAGCCGGCCGCTGGCTTGCCGGCGCGGGCGCCGCCGCGCGCGCCGGTCTGCGCACGCAGGTGATCGCCACGGTCGGCCTGGCCCCGCTGGGACTGGTGTTCTTCCAGCAGGTGTCCCTGGTGGGCTTGCTGGCCAACCTGGTCGCCATCCCCGTCGTGAGTTTCGCCCTCACGCCGCTGTCGCTGGCGGGCGCCCTCCTGCCGCCGCTCTGGATGCCCGCGGCCTGGCTGGCGCGGGCCCTGGGCGACTACCTGTCGGTGCTGGCCGCCTGGCCCTGGGCCAGTTGGACGGTCGCCGCGGCGGCGCCCTGGGCGCAGTGCGCCGCCTTGCTCGGCGCGGCGCTGGCCGCGCTGCCCCTGCCTTGGCGGCTCAGGGTGCTGGCGCTGCCACTGTGCCTGCCGCTTTGCCTCCCGGCCATCCACCGGCCCGCCGACGGTGAATTCGAATTGCTGGCGGTGGATGTGGGGCAGGGGACCGCGGTGCTGGTGCGCACCCGCGGCCATACGCTGCTCTTCGACAGCGGTCCGCAGTATTCACCCGAGTCCGACGCCGGTCAGCGCGTGCTGCTGCCGCTGCTGCAGGCGCAGGGCGAGCGTCGGATCGACCTGCTCATGATCAGCCACAGCGACACCGACCACGTGGGCGGCGCGGCCACGCTGCTGCGCCGTTTCCCCGTCGCATCGCTCGCGAGTTCCCTGCCGCCGGCCCACCCGCTGCAGACTTTGGCGCAGGCGAGGGGCGTGCCGAGCGTTCCCTGCCTGGCCGGCCAGCATTGGCGGTGGGACGGCGTGGATTTCCAGGTGCTCCACCCGTCCGAGGAAGATTACGGTGCCCGGCACAAGCCCAATGCGATGTCCTGCGTGCTGCGGGTCAGCGCGGCCGCCGGCGGCGCCAGCGCCCTGTTGACGGGCGACATCGAACGCGGCCAGGAGGCGCGCATGGTGGAGCGCCACGGCGACGCGCTGCGCAGCCAGGTGTTGCTGGTGCCTCATCATGGCAGCAAGACGTCGAGCACCGCGGCCTTCCTCGGCAGCGTGCGGGCCGACGTGGCGGTGGTGCAGAGCGGGTACAGAAACCGGTTCGGGCATCCGGCGCCGGAAGTCGTTCGACGCTTGTTGCGCAACACAGGCGGCGTCCAGGCCAGTCCCTCTTGTGGTGCGTGGTCGTGGTCCTCCGGCGAAGCCGGGGCGGGGGGGCAAGGGCGGTGCTGGCGCGAACAGGCGCGGCGGTATTGGCACCACGGCCAAGCTGGCAAGGCCCGCGAGGACGGGGAGGAGGGCCAGGACGCCGGGCCGTGAGTCCATGCGATTGCGGCATGGGCGCGTGGGCGGCGGGCATCACAACCTTTGTTGTTATACACCGCCGGTTTTCATGAAAACATGGCTTGTAATTTGCTAACCTGGAGCAGGGTCCACCCCCGGGGCAGCGGCACCGCCCCCATCGAAAAACAGCCCGGAGATGCGATGACGACGAACCCCTCATTCGACGAGATGCATGCCAGCAGCATCCAGGTGCGGCCCCACTACCAGAGCTACGACCGCTGGCTCGCACAGCAACCGCGCGACGTGATGCGCTCGCGCCGCGAAGAGGCCGAGGTGATCTTCCGGCGCGTCGGCATCACCTTCGCCGTCTACGGCGCCAAGGACGAAGACGGCTCCGGCACCGAGCGGCTCATCCCCTTCGACCTGATCCCGCGCGTGATCCCTGCGCATGAATGGGCCGAGATGGAAAAAGGCCTGCGGCAGCGCGTGGTGGCGCTGAACCGTTTCATCCACGACATCTACCACGACCAGGAGATCCTGCGCGCCAACCTCATCCCGCCGGAGCAGATATTCAAGAACGCCCAGTTCCGCCCCGAGATGAAAGGCGTCGACGTGCCCGGCAACGTGTATTCGCACATCGCCGGCATCGACATCGTGCGCGCCGCCAACGCCGACGGCACGGGCACCTACTACGTGCTCGAAGACAACCTGCGCGTGCCCAGCGGCGTGAGCTACATGCTGGAGAACCGCAAGATGATGATGCGGCTCTTCCCCGAACTCTTCAGCCAGCACCGCATCGCGCCGGTGGCCCACTACCCCGACATGCTGCTGGAGACGCTGCGCTCGGTGGCGCCCCCCGGCGTCAACGAGCCGATGGTGGTGGTGCTGACCCCCGGCATGTACAACAGCGCCTACTTCGAGCACGCCTTCCTGGCGCAGCAGATGGGCGTGGAGCTGGTGGAGGGCCAGGACCTCTACGTCAAGGACCAGTTCGTCTACATGCGCACCACCCAGGGCCCCAAGCGGGTGGACGTGATCTACCGCCGCGTCGACGACGACTTCCTCGACCCCTCCGCCTTCCGCCCCGACTCCACGCTGGGCTGCGCCGGCCTGCTCGACGCCTACCGCGCCGGCAACGTCACGCTGTCCAACGCCATCGGCACCGGCGTGGCCGACGACAAGTCGATCTACCCCTACGTGCCCAAGATGATCGAGTTCTACCTCGGCGAGAAGCCCATCCTCAACAACGTGCCCACTTACCAGTGCCGCGAGGGCGACGACCTGAAATACGTGCTCGACCACCTCGGCGAGCTGGTCGTCAAGGAGGTGCACGGCGCCGGCGGTTACGGCATGCTGGTCGGCCCGGCGTCCACGAAGGCGGAGATCGAGGACTTCCGCAAGGCCCTGCTCGCCAACCCGCAGGGCTACATCGCGCAGCCGACGCTGAGCCTGTCTACCTGCCCGACCTTCGTCGAGGCCGGCATCGCGCCTCGCCACATCGACCTGCGGCCCTTTGTGCTTTCCGGCAAGGCGGTGCAGATGGTGCCGGGCGGGCTGACGCGCGTGGCGCTCAAGGAGGGGTCGCTGGTCGTCAACTCCTCGCAGGGCGGGGGCACGAAGGACACCTGGGTGCTGGAAGACTGACCGCAGGGCGGAGAACACGGGGGCGGCGAGCGGAACAAGAACGACGCGGACGACGAACCCCCTTTGAATTCATCGGAACGGAGCCGAACCATGCTGTCTAGAACCGCCGACCACCTCTACTGGATGGCCCGCTACATGGAGAGGGCGGAAAACACCGCCCGCATGCTGGACGTCAACTACCAGACCTCGCTGTTGCCGCAATCCGCCGCCGCGGCCGAGCTGGGGTGGAAGGGCCTTTTGAGCATCAGCGAGCTGGCGGGCGATTTCGCCCGGCGCCACGGCGACGTGACGGCGCAGCGGGTGATGGACTTCATGGTCAGCGACGCCGCCAACCCGTCCAGCATCCGCAGCTGCCTGATGGCCGCGCGCGAGAACGCGCGGGCGGTGCGGGGCACCCTCACCACCGAGGTGTGGGAAACGCAGAACCAGACCTGGCTCGAATTCCAGCGCATGGTCGCCGACGGCGCCTTCCTGAAAGACCCGGGCACCGCTTTCGAATGGGTGAAGTTCCGCTCCCACCTGTCGCGCGGTGTCACGGTGGGCACGATGCTCCAGGACGAGGCCTTCCACTTCCTGCGCATCGGCAGCTTCCTGGAGCGAGCCGACAACACCGCGAGGCTGCTGGACGTGAAATTCCACGCGATGGGCCACGAGGTCTTCCATGCCTACCCGGGGCAGATGCAGTCCCAGTCACAGTCCCAATCGGCCGGCTCCGACGGCGGCAACGGCAACGCCAAGGACGTGGAATACGACTTCTACCACTGGTCCGCCATCCTGAAGTCGGTCTCGGGTTTCGAGGTCTACCGCAAGGCCTACCGCAACGTGATCCGTCCCGAGAAGGTGGCCGAACTGCTGATCCTGCGCGCCGACATGCCGCGCTCGCTGGCCGCCTGCATGCAGGAGGTTCTGTCCAACCTGACGATGGTGGCCAACGAGCAGTCCAGCGAGACGCTGCGCCGCGCGGGCCGGCTGCACGCCGATCTGCGCTACGGCCACATCGAGGAGATCATGGACACCGGGCTTCACGCGTATTTGACGCAGTTCCTGGAACGGGTGAGCACGCTGGGCGTGGGCATCAGCCGCGACTTCCTGGTGCCGGTGGCTTATTGACGTCTTCATCGCTCGCGGGCCTCCCATGCCCGTTCGCACTGAGCTTGTCGAAGTGCCCGCACCGGGGGGGCCGCGTCGGCTTCGACAGGCTCAGCCCGAACGAGTGAAAGGGGCGGACCACCCCTTTCCATTCGCACTGAGCTTGCCGTTTTCCCTGGAGCCCTGAATGTCCATCCACGTCGCGCTGAACCACGTCACGCACTACCACTACGACAGGCCGATCTCGCTGGGGCCGCAGGTGGTCCGGCTGCGCCCGGCGCCGCATTCGCGCACCCGCATCCTGAGTTACTCGATGCGTGTCTGGCCCGGCGAGCATTTCATCAACTGGCAGCAGGACCCCCAGTCCAACTACCTGGCGCGGCTGGTGTTCCCGAAGAAGACGACCAGCTTGCGCATCGAGATCGACCTGGTCGCCGAGATGTCGGTGCTCAACCCCTTCGACTTCTTCCTCGAACCCTCGGCCCGCGACTACCCCTTCGATTACGAGGCCGCCCTGGCCGTCGAGCTGGCGCCTTACCTGACGAAGGCGCCGGCCACGCCAGCCTTCTCCGCCTACCTCGCCAGCATCTCGCGCGACAAGCGCCACACCAACGACTTCCTGGTGTCCCTGAACCAGAAGCTGCAAAGGGACATCCGCTACCTCATCCGCATGGAGCCCGGCGTGCAGTCGCCGGAAGACACCCTGCTCGGCGCCAGCGGCTCCTGCCGCGACAGCGCCTGGCTGCTGGTGCAACTGCTGAGGCACCTGGGGTTGGCGGCGCGCTTCGTGTCGGGCTACCTGATCCAGCTCAAGGGCGACGTGAAGTCGCTCGACGGCCCGAGCGGCACCGATGTCGACTTCACCGACCTGCACGCCTGGTGCGAGGTCTACCTGCCCGGCGCCGGCTGGATCGGCTTGGACCCGACTTCCGGCCTGCTCGCCGGCGAAGGCCACATCCCGCTGGCCTGTTCGCCCGAGCCCGGTTCGGCGGCGCCGGTGTCCGGCGCCATCGACCAGTGCGAGACCGAGTTCGAGCACCACATGAAGGTCACCCGCATCTGGGAGGCCCCAAGGGTGACGCTGCCCTACACCGACGCGCAGTGGGCGACGATCGAAAGCCTCGGCCACCGCGTCGACGAAGACCTGCGCAAGCATGACGTGCGGCTGACCCAGGGCGGCGAACCCACTTTCGTGTCGGTGGACGACCGCGACGGCGCCGAATGGAACACCGAGGCCATGGGGCCCAACAAGCGCCGGCTCAGCGCGGACCTGATGGAAAAACTGCGCGCCAAATACGGCGAAGGCGGCCTGCTGCACTACGGCCAGGGCAAGTGGTACCCCGGCGAGCAACTGCCGCGCTGGTCGCTCAACCTGTTCTGGCGCCGCGACCGCCAGCCGGTGTGGACCCGCCCCGAGCTGTTCGCCGACGAGCGCAAGGACTACGGCGCCACCGACGCGCACGCCAAGGAATTCCTCTCCGGCGTGGCCACGCGCCTCGGGCTGGACGCGGGCTACGTGTTCGCCGCCTACGAGGACACCTGGTACTACCTCTGGCGCGAGCGCAAGCTGCCCGGCAATGTCGACCCCTTCGACGCGCGGCTGGCCGACCCGCTGGAGCGCGAGCGGCTGCGCAAGGTGTTCGAGCAGGGGCTGGACAAGGTGGTGGGGCACGTGCTGCCGCTGGCGCGCAACGAGTCGGCTCGGCAAGAGGCCGGCGCCGCTGGCGAGAGGCGCTGGCGCACCGGCCCATGGTTCCTGCGCGCCGAGCGCTGCTACCTCGTGCCGGGCGATTCCCCGCTCGGCTACCGCCTGCCGCTGGATTCCCAGCCCTGGGCCAAGGACACCGACCTGCCGTGGATCCACCCGCCTGACCAGAGCCAGCCCTTCGCGCCGCTGCCTTCGCACCAGAGGCTGCAGCACGCCGCCAACCACTTCAGCCGCCAGGCGGGCAGGCCTGCCGCGGACGCGCCCGCGGCCCCTTCTCAGCCCGGCTACGTTTCTTACCTCGTGCCTGCGGGCGGCCGCGCCGCGGCCAACCAGGACGACGCCGCGCCCGCGCCGCACCAGTCCGCCGCCTGGATCACCCGCACCGCGATGAGCGCCGAGCCGCGGCAAGGCAAGCTCTACGTCTTCATGCCGCCCACCGCTTCGCTGGCCGACTACCTCGAACTCGTCGCCGTGGTCGAAGACACCGCCGCGGCGATGAACCTGCCGGTGGTGCTGGAGGGCTACGAGCCGCCGAAAGACCCCCGCCTGGCCACGCTGCGCGTGACCCCCGACCCCGGAGTCATCGAGGTCAACATCCACCCGGCGCACAGCTGGGCCGAGCTGGTCGACCAGACCACCCACCTCTACCAGAGCGCCCACGAGACGCGGCTGTCGTCCGAGAAGTTCATGCTCGACGGCCGCCACACCGGCACCGGCGGCGGCAACCACTTCGTCCTCGGCGGGGCGACGGTGAACGATTCGCCCTTCCTGCGCCGGCCCGACCTGCTGGGCAGCATGGTCGCGTATTGGCACAACCACCCGGCGCTGTCCTACCTGTTCTCCGGCCTGTTCGTCGGCCCCACCAGCCAGGCACCGCGCATCGACGAGGCGCGCAACGATTCGGTCTACGAGATCGAGATCGCGCTGGCCGAGCTCAAGCGCGCCACCCGCGACCTGGGCCACTGCCCGCCGTGGCTGGTCGACCGGGTGATGCGCAACCTGCTGGTCGACGTCACCGGCAACACCCACCGCGCCGAGTTCTGCATCGACAAGCTTTATTCGCCCGACGGCCCCACCGGCCGCCTCGGCCTGCTGGAGATGCGCGCCTTCGAGATGCCGCCGCACGCGCGCATGAGCCTGACGCAGCAGCTGCTGATGCGCGCGCTGGTCGCGCGCTTCTGGCAGCAGCCCTACCAGCCGCCCAGCCTGAAGCGCTGGGGCACCGAGCTGCACGACCGCTTCATGCTGCCCCACTTCATCTGGGAAGACCTGTGCGACGTGCTCGAAGAGCTGAACCAGTTCGGCTATGCGATCCGGCCCGAATGGTTCGCGCCGCACCTGGATTTCCGGTTCCCGCGCCTGGGCGACTTCAATGCGCGCGGCGTGAACGCCGAGCTGCGCCTGGCGCTGGAGCCCTGGCATGTGATGGGCGAGCAGGGCGCCATCGGCGGCACGGTGCGTTTCGTCGATTCTTCGGTCGAGCGGGTGCAAGTGCACGTCACCGGCCTGGTCGGCGACCGGCACGCGCTGACTTGCAACGGCCGCCTGGTGCCGCTGCAGCCCACGGGCAAGGTCGGCGAGTTCGTCGGCGCGGTGCGCTACCGCGCATGGAACCCGCCCTCCGCCCTGCACCCCACCATCCCGGTGCAGGCGCCGCTGACCTTCGACCTGCTGGACACCTGGATGAGCCGGTCGCTCGGCGGTTGCCAGTACCACGTCTCCCACCCGGGGGGCCTGAGCTACGAAACCTTCCCGGTCAACGCCTACGAGGCCGAGGCCCGGCGGCTCGGCCGGTTCTTCCGCATGGGCCACACGCCCGGCCGCATGGCGGTGCCGCGGGAAGAGCGCAATCCCAACTTCCCGTTCACGCTCGACCTGCGGCGGACTGCTTCGTGACGGAGGGCGCCAGGGCGGGAATCCATCGAAAATTCGGCGAAAACACCGTCTCGCCAGGCGGCGCCGGGCTGTGGGGATGTGACAAACTGGCCTGCGTCCAACCCACCACGGCATGCTGACCCAACTCCTAAGCGGCTACACCGCGCTCGCAGACCGGTTCGATGAATTGCTGTCGGGCCCCAACCAGCCCCGGCCGCAATGGAGCGCCTTCCTGGCCGCGCTGGCCGGGCGCGAGGGGGCCGACATCAGCGACACCCTGTCCCTGATCGAGCGCGAGGTGCGCGACAGCGGCGTCACCTACAACGTCTACGCCGACCCGCAGGGCGCCGACCGCCCCTGGGAGCTCGATCCGCTGCCCCTGCTGCTGTCGGCCGACGAATGGGCCGACATCGAGGCCGGCATCGCACAGCGCGCCGAGCTGCTCAACCGGGTGCTGGCCGACGTTTACGGCCCGCAGGAGCTCATGCGCGGCGGCGCCATCCCGCCTTCGGTCATCTTCGGCCACCGCGGCTTCCTGCACCAGGTGCAGGGCTCCCGCCCGCCCGGTGGCATCCACCTTTTCCACTACGCCGCCGACCTGGCCCGCTCGCCCGACGGCAAGTGGTGGGTCGTCGGCGACCGCACCCAGGCGCCGTCCGGCGCGGGCTACGCCCTGGAGAACCGGCTGGTCGTCTCCAAAGTGTTCCCCCAGCTCTTCCGCGACCTGCGCGTGCAGCACATGGCGCATTTCTTCGCCGCGCTGCGCGACGCGATGCTCTATTGGGCGCCCAAGGGCGACGGCCCGCCGCTGATCGTGTTGCTCACGCCCGGCCCGTACAACGAAACCTATTTCGAACACGCGCTGCTGGCCCGCTACCTCGGCCTGGCCCTGGTCGAAGGCAACGACCTCACCGTGCGCCAGGGCTGCGTGTGGATGAAGACGGTCGACGGCCTGCGCCGCGTGCACGGCATCCTGCGCCG
>CBJNAE010000023.1:0-20125 GCA_966433995.1 uncultured Ideonella sp.
CAGCAGGCCGAGGAAATACGCGCGCGCGGCTTGCGCGACACCACCGTTTGTCATCGCTTGATGGCCCGGTGGCCGATCTCCCGCCGGTACTGCATGCCATCGAAATGGATGCCCTTGAGCAGTTCGTAGGCGCGCTGTTGCGCCTTCTTGGTCGACTCGCCGAGCGCGGTGGCGCAAAGCACGCGGCCGCCCGAAGTCAGCACCTGGCCGTCCTTCAGCGTGGTGCCGGCGTGGAAGACCATGGCGTCGACGCCCTCCTCGCCGTCCATCCCGGCGCTGGGTAGGCCGGTGACTGCGTCGCCCTTGCGCGGTGTCAAAGGGTAGCCGTGCGCCGCGACCACCACGCCCAGGGCGACGCGGCGGTCCCATTCAAGCTCGACCTCGTCGAGCGTGCCGTCGGTGGCGTGCATCAGCACGTCGAACAGGTCGCTCTTGAGGCGCATCATGATGGGCTGGGTCTCCGGGTCGCCCATGCGGCAGTTGAATTCGACGGTGCGCGGGTAGCCTTGCGCGTCGACCATCAACCCCGCGTAGAGGAAGCCGGTGAAGGGCATGCCGTCCCTGGCCATGCCGGCCACGGTGGGCAGGATGATTTCCTGCATCGCCTTGGCGTGCACGTTGGGCGTGACCACGGGCGCCGGCGAATAGGCGCCCATGCCGCCGGTGTTGGGGCCCTGGTCCGCGTCGAGCAGGCGCTTGTGGTCCTGGCTGGTGGCCAGCGGCAGGACGTTCTTGCCGTCGCACATGACGATGAAGCTGGCCTCCTCGCCTTCAAGGAAGTCTTCGATGACGACGCGCGGCACCGCGGCGCCGCCTTCGCCCGCGTTGTGCTGCACGCCGAGCTTGTTGTCCTCGCTGCTCAGCATCCAGTCGATGGCCTCGTGCGCCTGCGCCAGCGTGGCGGCCACGACGACGCCCTTGCCCGCCGCCAGGCCGTCGGCCTTGATGACGATGGGGGCGCCGCGGCCGTCCACGTAGGCGTGGGCCTGGCCGGCGTCGGTGAAGCTCTCATACGCGGCCGTCGGGATGCCGTGGCGCTTCATGAAGGCCTTGGCGAAGGCCTTGGAGCTTTCCAGCTGGGCCGCCGCCTGGGTCGGCCCGAAGACGCGCAGGCCGCGGGCGCGGAAGAAGTCGACCACGCCGGCAGCCAGCGGCGCCTCGGGGCCGACCAGCGTCAGGGCGATTTCCTCCTTGGCGGCGAAATCGGCCAGCTCGGCGAAATCGGTCAGGGGAAGGTTGTGCAGGCCGGGGTCGAGCGCGGTGCCGCCATTGCCGGGCGCCACATAGACGTGCTGCACCTTGGGAGACTGCAACAGCCGCCAGGCCAGGGCGTGTTCGCGGCCGCCCGAGCCGATCACGAGGACCTTGACCTTCTTCATGGCTCGATCTCTGCGTTGTGGAACACGTCCTGGGCGTCGTCCAAGTCTTCGATGGCGTCGAGCAGCTTCTGCATCCGCTGGGCGTCCTCGCCGCTGAGCTGCACGGTGTTCTCGGGGCGCATCGTCACCTCGGCCACCGCGGGATTGAGGCCCGAGGCTTCCAGCGCAGCCTTCACCGCTTCGAACTGCGGCGCTGCGCACAGCACCTCGACCGCGCCGTCGCCGCCGGTGACGACGTCGTCGGCGCCGGCTTCCAGGGCGACTTCCATCACCTTGTCCTCGCTGGTGCCGGGCTCGAAGACGAACTGGCCGCAGTGCTTGAACTGGAAGGCCACCGAGCCCTCAGTGCCCAGGTTGCCGCCGTGCTTGCTGAAGGCGTGGCGCACTTCGGCCACGGTGCGCACGCGGTTGTCGGTCATGCAATCGACGATGATGGCCGCGCCGCCGATGCCGTAGCCCTCGTAGCGCACCTCCTCGTAGCTGACGCCCTCCAGGTTGCCGGTGGCCTTGTCGACGTTCTTCTTGACCGTGTCGGCCGGCATGTTGGCCGCGCGCGCTTTTTCCATCGCCAGGCGCAACCGCGGGTTGTCCTTGGGATCAGGCCCGCCCTGGCGGGCCGCGACGATGATTTCACGGATGATGCGGGTCCAGACCTTGCCGCGCTTCTCGTCTTGGCGACCTTTGCGGTGCTGGATGTTGGCCCACTTGGAATGACCGGCCATGAAGGCTCCTGTGAATTGGCGTGGATGCGGCAGCCCGGCGCGGGTCGCCCGGGCGTGCATCGGAATCTGACGCGATTTGGGGAATAGACTGCGATTTTACGACCCACCCCACGGAGCAGCAGGATGACCGAGCCGATATTGATCGCCAAACACGCCTCGACAGAGTGCCTGCTGCTGCCGGCGCTGGCGAACCGGCACGGTCTGATCACCGGCGCCACCGGCACCGGCAAGACCATCACGCTGCAAACCCTGGCCGAGGGCCTGAGCCGCATCGGCGTGCCGGTCTTCATGGCCGACGTCAAAGGCGACCTCACCGGCATCACCCAGGCCGGCCGCGTCGGCGAGAAGCTGGCCAAGGTGCTGGCCGAGCGCGGCCTGCAGGCGCCGCCGCCGGCCGCCTGCCCGGCCACGCTCTGGGACGTCTTCGGCGAGCAGGGCCATCCGGTGCGCACCACCGTCACCGACATGGGCCCGCTGCTGCTGGCCAGCATGCTGGCGCTGAACGAAACCCAGCAGGGCGTGCTGCAGCTGGTGTTCAAGATCGCCGACGACCATGGCCTGGCCCTGCTCGACCTGAAAGACCTGCGCGCCATGCTGCAGCACGTCGGCGAGAACGCGGCCGAGTTCACCACCGAATACGGCAATGTCAGCGCCGCCAGCGTCGGCGCCATCCAGCGCGGGCTGCTGCAGATCGAGGAGCAAGGCGGCGACAAGTTCTTCGGCGAACCGATGCTCAACATCGCGGACTTCATGCAAGTGGACGGCGGCAGCGGCGTGGTCAACATCCTGTCCGCCGACAAGCTGCTGAACAATCCTCGCCTGTACGCGACCTTCCTGCTGTGGATGCTGTCGGAGCTGTTCGAGCAATTGCCCGAGGTGGGCGACCTGGACAAGCCCAAGCTGGTCTTCTTCTTCGACGAGGCCCACCTGCTGTTCAAGGACGCGCCGGCGGCGCTGGTCGAACGCATCGAGCTCGTCGTGCGCCTGGTGCGCAGCAAGGGTGTCGGCGTCTATTTCGTGACTCAGAACCCGCTGGACATCCCCGACACCGTGCTGGCCCAGCTCGGCAACCGGGTGCAGCACGCGCTGCGCGCCTTCACGCCGCGCGACCAGAAGGCGGTCAAGGCCGCCGCGAGCACCATGCGCGCCAACCCGGCGCTGGACATCGAGACGGCGATCACCGAGTTGGCCGTCGGCGAAGCGCTGGTCAGCTTCCTGGACGAGAAAGGCCGGCCCGCCGTCACCGAGCGTGTCTTCGTGCTGCCGCCGGGCAGCCAGATCGGCCCGATCACGCCCGAGCAGCGCCAGGCACTGATCGCCGGCTCGCTGGTCGCCGGGGTTTACGAGAAAGCGGTGGACCGCGAATCCGCCTATGAAAAGCTCAAGGGCCGCGCGGTGCAGGGCGCGGACGCGGCGGCGCAGCGAACGGCAGGCAACGCCCCCTCTCATTCGGGCACGCCCGCGTCGGCGGGCACGCAGCAGGCGCCCTACTCCGCCCCCGAGGGCGGCGGTCTTTGGGGCGGGCTTTCCGACATCCTTTTCGGTAGCACCGGCCCGCGGGGCGGGCGGCGCGAGGGCCTGGCCGAAGCGGCGGCCAAGAGCGCGATGCGCAGCGTGGGCTCGTCCGTGGGGAGGGAAATCGTGCGCGGCGTGCTCGGCAGCATCCACGGCGGCGGCCGCAGGAGCCGCTGAGCCCGGCTCGCCCGTCAGCTGATCAGTGCCTTAAAGAGCAGGGCGGCCATCCGCTGCGGGGCCGGCCGTCTTTCACCAACCGCGGCCGCGGCGGTCGTCCCAATCGCGACCGCGGCCGTGGTGGTGGTCATGGTCCCACCCGCGCCCCCGGCCATGCCAGTGCGGCGGCGGCGCGCGGTGGCCCCAGCCGTACACCGGTGGGGCCGGCCGGTAGACCACCGGCGGCGGCTGGTACACGATGGGTGCCGGCGCGTAGTAGACCGGCGGCGGCGCGCGGTACACCGGCGGTGGCACATAGTAGGTCGGCCCATTGGACACCACCACGCCGGCCGGCGGCAGGTTGATGCCGACCGACCAGTTCACGCCCCCCGCCATCGCGGCGACAGAGCCCAGGCCCAGGACGGCGGAGGCGGTCAATTGACGAAGCAGCTTGTTCATCTCGTACTCCTTGCAACGGACCGGCGGCATGCCGGCCTGTGCGTCTTCAACGCGCCACCACCTTAATCCCGTTGACTCGTTTCCGTGTTTCGCAAGGTAAAGAGAGCGTTACCACTTGGAACAAGCCGGCCAGGCCCGCGGTCTTTTTTGGATGTTTCCGCTGAATCTCGCCGCCACCTCCGCGGCAGGGGGCCGGCCGATAGAATTCGAAGTGGAATTCCGCACGAAAACACCGCCCAGCCCCATTCTCTTCTCCATGAACCACCCTGCCATCGATAAAACCGCCGACGAGCACAAGCCCAGCAATTTCCTCCGGCAAGTGATCGAGCGCGACCTGGCGCAAGGCACCTATGCCAACAGGCGCTTCGCCGGCAGCCCGGGCAATGCGGAACACCACGCCACCGGCACCCCCGACACCGCCAAAATCCGCACCCGCTTCCCGCCCGAGCCCAACGGCTACCTGCACATCGGGCATGCCAAGAGCATCTGCATCAATTTCGGCCTGGCGCGCGAATACGGCGGCGTCTGCCACATGCGCTTCGACGACACCAACCCCGAGAAGGAAGAGCAGGAGTACGTCGACGGCATCCTGGACGCGGTGACCTGGCTCGGCTTCGGCTGGACAACGCCCGACCCGCGCCACGCCCAGGCGCCGCGCAGCCACCTGTACTTCGCCAGCCAGTATTTCGACCTGATGTACCAGGCCGCCGAGCACCTCGTGCTGCGCGGCCTGGCCTACGTCGACGAGCAGACCGCCGAGCAGATGCGCGCCAACCGCGGCGACTTCGGCACGCCCGGCACGAACAGCCCCTTCCGGGACCGCAGCCCGGAGGAGAACCTGGTCCGCCTGCGCGAAATGCGCGACGGCAAGCTGGCCGACGGCGCCGCGGTGCTGCGCGCCAAGATCGACATGGCCTCGCCCAACATCAACCTGCGCGACCCGGCGCTCTACCGCATCAAGCGCGCCACCCACCACAACACCGGCGACAGCTGGTGCATCTACCCGATGTACACCTACGCGCACCCGATCGAGGACGCGCTGGAGAACATCACCCACAGCATCTGCACGCTGGAATTCGAAGACCAGCGCCCCTTCTACGACTGGCTGCTGGAACGGCTGGCCGAAGGCGGGTTCTTCGCCCACCCGCTACCCAAGCAATATGAATTCGCCCGGCTGAACGTCACCTACATCGTCACCAGCAAGCGCAAGCTCAAGCAACTGGTCGACGAGCGCATCGTCGACGGCTGGGACGACCCCCGCATGCCCACCCTCGTGGGCCTGCGCCGCCGCGGCTACACGCCGGAGTCGGTGCAGCTGTTCGCCGAGCGCACCGGCGTGAGCAAGGCCGGCGGCTGGACGGACTACAGCAGCCTGGAGATCGCGCTGCGCGACGACCTGGACGCCAAGGCACCGCGCGCGATGGCGGTGCTCGATCCGGTCGAGCTGCGCCTGACCAACTGGGATGAAGTCTTCGGCGGCCAGGCCACCGAGCCCTGCCACGCGCCGGTGCACCCCGGCCACCCGGAGCGCGGCCAGCGCCGGTTCAGCCTCGGCCCCCAGGTCTGGATCGAGCGCGAAGACTTCATGGAGGCGCCCAGCAAGGGCTTCTTCCGCCTCTTCCCCGGCAACAAGGCGCGCTTGAAGTACGGCTACGTGATCGAGTGCACCGGCTGCGAGAAAGACGCCGACGGCCGCGTCAGCCGGGTCCTGGCCCAACTCGTGCCCGACACCAAGAGCGGCACGCCCGGCGCCGATTCGGTCAAGGTCAAGGGCGTGATCACCTGGGTGGGCGCGCATGAGGCGGTCGCGGCCGAGGTGCGTCTGTTCGACCGGCTGTTCACCGAAGAGCAGCCCGACGCCAGCGGCAAAGACTTCCTCGCCTGCCTGAACCCCAGAAGCAAGTCCGTCGTCCAGGCGTACCTGGAGCCCAGCCTGGCCCAAGCGGCGCCCGACGACAAGTTCCAGTTCGAACGCCACGGCTACTTCGTGGCCGACCGCAAAGACCACGCCGCCGGCAAACCGGTGTTCAACCGCACGACGACGTTGAAGGACAGCTGGGGGAAGTGAAGCAGGCGGACTGCTTCGCCCCGTATGACGTTGTAGGAGCGGCTTCAGCCGCGATTTCCAAGGCGGCAATCGCGGCTGAAGCCGCTCCTACCCAACCCTTCGTTCACGGCGGCCGCGTCAATCCACCGGCACCGGCTTGCCGGTGAGGTAGCCCTGGATCAGCTGGAAGCCCATGTCGCGGCAGACCGCCGCCTCGGCTTCGGTCTCCACGCCTTCGGCCAGCGACGTCGAGCCCAGGTCGTGCACCAGCTTGACCAGGTCGCCCACCACACGGCGCTTGCGGTCGCTGGCCAGGTGGATGTCGCGGATCAGGCCCATGTCGAACTTGACGAAATGCGCCGGCACCTCGCCCAATTCGTTCAGGCGGGCCTGGCCTGCGCCGAAGTCGTCGTAGGCGAAACGCACGCCGATGTCGGCCAGCCGCGCGGCCAGCTCGCGCATGCGGTCGGTCTCCATGACCGCCGTCTCGTGCACCTCGACCACCAGGCCCAGGCCTGGGAACTCGGCCAGCACATTGCGCAGCGCCTGGAAGAAGCTTTCTTCGAAGGTCTCGGTCGGGTGGGTGTTGACGAACACCGCCGTGCCGCCCAGCCGCGCCGCGATCGCGTGGATGCCGTGGTGGCGGAAGGCCTGGCTCAGTTCGGCCTCGCGGTCGAGCATGTGGGCCAGCTGGAACAGCCGCAGCGGCGAGGCCGGCAGCTCAGGGTGGCGGCTGCGGCCGAGCAGTTCGTAGGCGAAGAGGCTGCCGTCGGCGGCGCTGACGATGGGCTGGGCCGCGCTGGACAGGCCCTTGCCCTGCAGCAGTTCGAGGAACTGCTTCTCCAGCTGCACGAAGTTCTCGCTCAGGGTGTTGCCCGCGGGCACGAGCACGGTGCGCATGTCGCCCGTCGGCATGAGCACCGTGCGACCCGACTCGGTGGTGCCCAGCCGGTACTCGGCGTTGCCGAAGTGGATGATGTCGTTCTCCGTCAACAGGCAGGAGCCGCTGATGCGGGTGCGGTTGACGAAGGTGCCGTTGGTGCTGTCCAGGTCGGTCAGGCGCAACCGCCCGGTGATGTCTTCGGACAGCTCGGCGTGGTGGCGGCTCAGGCCGAGCGCGGCGACCGCCAGGTGGTTGCTGGCGTCACGGCCGATGCGGAAGGGGAAAGCGCCGACGTCGTGCTTGACGTGCGAGCCATCCATCGCGATGGTTTCCAGAAACCACTTTGTATCCACTTGCGCTCCCTGCTGACCGAGACCCGGGCTGTTGGAATCTCCTGAGCCCCTGAGCTTGCCACGGCCACGTGGCGTGTCGCCCGCGGCACGGTCACTTACAACTGTAACTCCGTTAAGGCGTGCCGCTGTTCTCGTTTGAAACCCTCCACCGCCATCCGCCTGGCGCACGCCGGGAAGGTGCACCGAAGCGGCGGTCCGCCCATCGGTGATGGTAGGGATGGGACCGGCCACGGATCCTGGGCACACTGCCATTTCAGCCCACAAGCGCGTTGCGACACGAGAGGAGCCTCGGAATGGCAGACGACCCCCACGCTTTCCTGCTGGTCCAAGGCGCGCAAGGCTCCGCGGTGCGGCGGCTCCGCCAGGCCCTGGCGGACCGGCTCGGCGATGACGCGCTGGACTACGGCGCCGCTGGCGAACTGGCCGGCGGCGACTTGCTCGACCCCACCGCCCAGGCCGCGGCCCGGCGCTGGCAGGCCGGCGTCGGCCTGGTGGCCGACGGTGTCGTCGGCCCGCGCTGCCTGGAAGTGCTGGGCCTGCGCCCCGCCGCCCAGCTCACCCTGGGCCTGACGCTGGACACCGTGCGCCGGCTCTTCCCCGCCACCAAGCCGGCCAACGTCGGCCGCTACCTGCCCTACGTGGCCGCCGCGCTGGACGCCGCCGGCCTGCGCGATGCGCCCATGGTCTGCGCCGCGCTGGCCACCATCCGCGCCGAGAGCGAAGGTTTCGTGCCGATCTCTGAATTCCCGTCGCAGTTCAACACCCGGCCCGGCGGCGCGCCGTTCAGCGCCTACGACGGCCGCGTCCAGGCGCTGGGCAACCGCCAGCCCGGCGACGGCGCGCGCTTCAAGGGCCGCGGCTTCGTGCAGCTCACCGGCCGCGCCAATTACACCCGCTACGGCGGGCTGCTCGGCGTGGACCTGGCCGCCAACCCCGACCTGGCCAACGCGCCGGAGATCGCTTCCCTGCTGCTGGCGCGTTTCCTGGCCGACAAAGCCGAGGCAATGCGCGCCGCTCTGGCCGCCGGCAACCTGGCGCAGGCGCGCAAGCTGGTCAACGGTGGCTCGCACGGCTTGGAGCGCTTCCGGGACGTCTTCCGCCTCGCCGCCAGCGTCTGGCCCGATGCCGGCCTGCCCGCCATCGCGGCCTCCGCCAGCCGTGCGGGCCGCAAGAAGTCCGCCGCGGCGCAGGAAGAACCGGCGCAGGAACCCTGCGCCGCACATGAAGCCGCCGACTCCCCTCGGCTGAGCTGCCTCAACACCCGCAAAGACCCGCGCGACCTGCGCGACCGCCTCTACCAGCCGCGTGCGGAAAGCCTGCTGGCCGAATACCCCACGGCCGCGCAGATCGCCGAATCGCTGCCGCTCTACAGCCGCGCCGGACTCATCCTCGACCAAGGCAGCGAAGGCGCCTGCACCGGCTTCGGCCTGGCCTGCGTCGTCAACTACATCCGCTGGCGCAAGGCCGGCAGCCCGGGCAAGCTGGAGTCCGTCAGCCCGCGCATGCTCTACAACTTCGCGCGCCGCTACGACGAATACGACGGTGAAGACTACGACGGCTCCAGCTGCCGCGGCGCGCTCAAGGGCCTGTTCAACCACGGCGTCTGCCTGGAGACCGATTGGCCCTACCTCGACGCCCGCCATCCCCACGTGCAGCCACTCTACGGCTACGCCAAGCGCGCGGCCCAGCACACGCTGGGTGTCTACTACCGCGTCGACCTCGGTTCGGTCACCGATTTGCAAGCGGCTATTCAGGAAGTCGGTGCGGTGTATGTTTCCTGCTTCACCCATCCCGGCTGGGACAAAGTCACCCACCGCGGCGAGCCGCCAGCCCGGCACGCCGACCTGCCCGTCATCCCCTTCGACGGCCGGCCGTCGGACACCAACGGCCACGCCTTCGCGCTGGTGGGCTTCAACGCCCAGGGCTTCGTCATCCAGAACTCCTGGGGCACCGGCTGGGGCCTGGGCGGCTTCGCCGTGCTCGCCTACGCCGACTGGCTGGCCAACGCGATGGACGCCTGGGTGGTCACGCTCGGCGTGCCGGGCGTGGTGGTCGGCCGCGTCGGTGGCCACGGGCGCTCCACCGGCGGGCCGGCGGGCGCGGGTGCCGACGAAAACCTGTGGTGGACCGAAGGCCAGGCCTACCGCCACAGCCTGGTCTTCGGCAACGATGGCCGCATGAGGCGCTACCTCACCGAAGACGAAATCAGCCGCACGCTGCTGCACCAGGTGGCGGGCGTGCCCGACCAATGGTTCCGCGACCCTCAGGGCGGCGCGGGCTCGCCAGTCAAGAAGCTGGTCGTCTATGCCCATGGCGGGCTCAACAGCGAGTCCGACGCCATCCAGCGCGCCCGCGCGATGGGTCGCCATTTCCTGGCCAACGGCTGCTACCCGCTCTTCATGGTGTGGAAAACCGGGCTGCTCGAATCCATCGGCAACATCCTCGGCGACGCTTCCCGCGGCGAGCCGCAGCGCGCCGGCTTCGGCGAGTTCATCTCGGAACGCACCGACCTGCTGCTGGAGAAGACCGTCGGCCGCAGCCTGGTGCGCCCACTGTGGAGCGAGATGAAAGAGAACGCCGAGCTGGCCTACGGCTCGGGCCGCGGCGGCGACCTGTTCATCACCGCCCTGCAGCGCCTGCGCGACAGCTGGGGTGACCAGCTGGAGCTGCATCTGGTCGGCCATTCGGCCGGCGCCATCGTGCTCGGGCATTTGCTCACCGCCCTGGCCGCGCGCGGGCTGGCGCCGCAGGTGGCCTCCATCCACCTCTTTGCGCCCGCCTGCACGGTGCAGTTCGCCAACCGCCACTACGCGGTGCAGCCCGAGGCGATGAAGCGGCTGCACCTGCATCTGCTGTCGGACCGGCTGGAACGCGACGACAGCGTCGGCCTGGTCTACCGCAAATCGCTGCTCTACCTCGTCTCCAATGCGCTGGAGGCCGACCTGCGCACGCCGCTGCTCGGCCTGCACAACGCCTTCAAGCCCGACTACGCCGGCTGGGACGGCACCTCGGCCACCGGCGACGCGCTGCGCGGCTGGCGCGAAGCCGCCAAGGCCGCGGGGCTGCAGGCCAGCGGCCGGCTGAACATCGTCGACACCGACGAGATCGTCACCGCCCAACCGCCGCGCAAGACCGCCGGCGCCTCCCACGGCGGCTTCGACAACGACGTGGCGGTGATGACCCGCACGCTGGAGGCGATCCTCGGCGGGCCGCTGGGCCGGCCGGTGGACGACTTGCGCGGGTTCTGAGCGCCCCACGGCCGGGCTCCGTCCAGCCCGCCCCCCGCGGGGGTCAAGGAACTTGGGGCGGCCCTGCGTTTCCTTGAGAGGCGCGGCGCGATAAGCTCTCGCGGACATGCGGGCGCGCCGCGCGTGTCCGGCGCAAGACCGGCCAGCCACGCCTGGGTTCGCCGCCGGGCGCCGAAAGCCGCCTGACAAGCCCACGACCGATCGCCAAACACTGGACTTCCCCATGAACGCCCGCAAGCAAGAGGACTCGCTCCTGCAGACCCTGCAAACCCGTTTTGAGAAGAACCCCCGTCGGCACGCCGGCATCGCCTGGGCCGACGTGCGCGCGAGGCTGCAGGGCAACCCGCGCGCGCTGAAAGCGCTGCGCGACATGGAAGACACCGGCGGCGAGCCGGACGTGACTGGCCGGGATGGGAAGACTGGCGAATTCATCTTCTGCGACTGTTCCCCGGAAAGCCCCGCTGGGCGGCGGAGCACCTGTTACGACGCGCAAGCGCTCGCCTCCCGCAAGGAGAACAAGCCCCTGAACAGCGCCGCCGGGATGGCGGCCGCGATGGACGTCGAGCTGTTGACTGAAGACCAGTACCGGGAACTGCAAAAGTTCGGCGAATTCGACACCAAGACTTCCAGCTGGATCGCGACGCCGGACGACGTGAGGGCGCTGGGAGGCGCCCTGTTCTGCGATCGGCGCTATGGGCAGGTGTTCACCTACCACAACGGCGCGCAGTCGTATTACGCGGCCAGGGGGTTCCGGGCGTTGGTCAGGGTCTGACTGAAACCCGGCACCTGGCGCGCGACCGTAGGCGCAACCGCCGGCTGGATGCTGCGATCAGAGGTCGGCCATCTGCGTATCCGTCAGCGCCGCCGGCACATACACCCGCACGCTGTCGCCGCCGGCTTTCTTGCCCTCGTCGCAAGCCTGGTCGGCCGCGTCGAGCACCGACTGCGCGTCGGCGAGGCTGGGGTGCAGCTGCGCCACGCCGACGCAGGCCTTGGCCTTGGTCGAATCCTTGCCCCAGCGCAGCCGGAAGCCGGCGATGGCCGAGCGCATCTTCTCGCCGACGATCTGGGCGTAGTGGTGGTCGCAATTGGGCAGCAGCACCGCGAAATGGTCGGCCTCCAGGCGGGCGACGATGTCGGAGGCGCGCACCTTGGACAGCAGGAGCTGGCCGATGGCATAGAGGAAATGATCGGTGGCTTCGCGGCCGAAGCGCTTTTCCAGGGCGTCGAAGTGGTCGATGTCCACCCAGAGCACCGACACCGGCTCCAGGCGGCGGCTGCCCACGTGCTCGGCGAGGCGGCGCTCGAATTCCCGGCGGTTGGCCAGCTCGGTGATGGGGTCGTGGCGGCCGACCCAGGTCGGCTGCATGCGCGCCTGGCGGGCCTGGGTGATGTCCTCGATGACCCAGAGGGCGTCGCCGCCGGGTTGGTCCCAGGACACCGGCGTGGCCTGCAGGCGGCCCCAAAAACGACTTCCGTCTCGGCGGACGTATTCCACCTCCTCGTCCACCGGCTTGCCTTCGGTGAAAGCCTGCACCAGGCGTTCATGCTGGCTGGCGTAGGCCGATTCGCTGACATGCACCGCCTTAACCGGCCGGCCGCTCAGGCATTCGCCGTCGGCGCAATGGAAAAGGTGCTTCAGGTGCTCGCTGACCACTTCGAACTGTTCGTTCCGCGTGAATGCCATCGCCAGCGGCGCCCGTTCCAGCAAGGCATGCATGCGGGTTTCGGTGATTTCGGGCGCCTGGGCGGAAACCGGGTGCAGGTCGTTGGGATTCATCGAGGTGTCTCCTGGGGTCGATATTCCCAGGTTTTACCCGGCGTCAAGCGGGTCAAAACCGTGGAAAAAGATCGTCAAAGGCGGCCAATTGGCAAAAAGACAGGTGCTGGGCACAACCGCCCGGGCCGTGCGGAAGGATCGGGATCGACTGCCGCTGACAGTCGCGGTTTTACACCTTGGAGAGGAGCGGCCGAGAGGGGTTTCCCCGCGATGGCCGGTGGCCAGAGGTTTGACCGGCGCTGCCAACCGGCTTTTTCCTGCTGTCCAGCCAGGAATGCCTTGCCGGATGATCCGGCGGCTGGGCGGGCAGCCGATCGACCCGCCCGAAGAGACCGCCAAAGGCCGCGACAAGGAGCCGCGGTCCTACGGCGGTCGAAGAGGCGAGTGTCAATGCGTGACCGTCTTGGCCACCAGCGGCGCATCGCTGCACACCACCGCCGGGGTGGCGTATTCGCGGCCCACCACGGCGCGGGCGTAGAGATAGTTCTCCATCGCGCGGCGGCTCAAGTCGTCGAGGAAGACATGGCCTTGGGCGTCGCAAGGGAAGGACAACGCCCTGCCCTCGGAAAACAAGGACTGGAACCGCAGCTCATAGTGACCCTGGTGGGCATGGGCTGCATCCAAAGACATCGGGGACGTGTTCATGGCGGCTCAACCTCTTTCAGCGTTGCAGTACCGAAAACACCGGCACTGCTTCAATTCGCTGGAGTCAGGTTAGTCCCTGCTACTTGAATTGGCTGTGAGTTCAGGGCGATCCACCTTGTCAGGCAATTTCTATCTGACGTGTGGCCCGATGGCTGACAAAACCGCCGGTTCGGAGCCCGGAGACTCCATGGACCGATCCATGCGACGCCGCGCCAGCCCACCGCCAGGCTGAATCTGTGGATTTTTTGGCGAATTTGGAGGGCGGTGCTTGTCGAATCCCCTCCCGTCAAGGGGCCACAACCCTGCCCTCCGCCGCGCCTCTGCCGCCCAGGCTGAATCCACCAGTACTGCGAATCAGAGACAACGGAACATGAAGCCGTGTCCTCACGCCGAGGGCGGCGTTTTCATTTGTTCCGTTATCTCTGAGTCGCAGTACTCGCCTGGACTGCGGCGCGCAGGCTGCGCGCAAGCCGCTCCTGCGCCTGCAGCTTCGGCAAGGTGGCGACAGCGAAAGCCCTCAATGCCTCGTCCCGGGTGGAGCGCGCCGCCTGCTTGAACAGTCCGACGGCCTTTTTGTGGCCGTCCACCGCGCGGTCCATATAGCGGCGGTCGAATTCGCCCCCCGACAGTCGGCCCATCCGCTCGTCCTGGCGCCGGCTCCTGCCATCGGGTGCAGAGGGCAGCGCCAGGCCCTTGCCGGTGGCGATGCGCCGCAGCTCGGCGTCGGCAAGGGCCTGCTCGCGCACCACGCGCTCGGCGAATTGCCTCACTTCGACGCCCGAGGCGCGCTCCGCGGCCAGCGCGCCCATCGCCGCCTGGTTCAGACCCGCCAGCGCTGCTTTCCTGGCGAAGGCGCGGTCGCCGAGCAAAAGCCCATCCCGCGCCCCGCTTGCGGCCAACCCAGGCACCTGCGCCGCCAAAGGCCCTTGGGCCCACACCGCCAGGATGGCGGCGGCGAGCAGGGTGATCATCGCGATGGCTTGCTGGCGGGTCATGGCGGGCTTCCTGGCGCGGTGCTTGGGGACTGGCGCAAGAGCAATCGGCGTGCGAGGACGGCTGCGCCGCGCCAGCACGCCTGGCGTCCTACAAGCCCGCGCGCCATGGACCGACGCCCGCGGCACCGGCGCATTCCTATGCTTGTCGGTCTCGCGCCCCACGGAGGCGACCCGGCCGCCCCATTCCCCGACCTTTTTCATACCCGTGAAGGAGAAAAATTTCCCATGTCCGGTGAACATTTGACCGACTTGTTTTCCCAAACCACCGTGCTGGGCATCACGCTGACCAACTGGGCATTGGCCGTCGCCGCGGCGCTCATCAGCTTCCTGGCGATGACCATGGCGCTGCGGCTGGGTCTGAAACGGGCGTCGAAACTGGCCGCCAAGACGAGCAACCAAGTCGACGACATCGCCGTCAACATCCTTCGCGGCACCAAGACTTGGCTTCTGGCACTGGCCTCACTGCTGATCGGCCTGGGCCTGCTCGACCTGCCCGATCGCTGGAGCGCGCGCGTCGGCCAGCTCTGGTTCATCGCGGTCGCGCTGCAAGTGGCGCTGTGGGTCAACACCGCGGTCGGCATCGGCCTGGACCGCTACATCGCCCGCCACGCCTCGGCCGGCATGAACCACGCCAGCGCTTCGGCCACGCTGATGTCCTGGGGCGCCCGCACCGTGCTGTGGTCGGTGGTGCTGCTGGCCATGCTGTCCAACCTGGGCGTCAACATCACCGCCTTCGTCGCCAGCCTGGGCGTGGGCGGCATCGCGGTGGCGCTGGCGGTGCAGAACATCCTGGGCGATCTGTTCGCTTCGCTGTCGATCGCGGTGGACAAGCCTTTCGAGGTGGGCGACTTCATCGTGGTCAACGGTGTCTCCGGCACTGTGGAGTTGGTGGGTCTGAAGACCACCCGCATCCGGGCGCTCAGCGGCGAGCAGGTGGTGATGTCGAACACCGAGCTGCTCAAGAACATCATCAACAACTACAAGCGGTTGGTGGAAAGGCGCATCGTTTTCAAGTTCGGCATCACCTACGGCGCGGCGCCGGAGCAGGTTGAACAGATACCGGCGATCGTGCGCCGCATCGTCGAGGGCCAGGAGGGCGCGCGTTTCGACCGCGCCCATTTCCAGGCCTTCGGCGAGAGTTCGCTCGATTTCGAGGTCGTCTACATCGTGCTGTCGCCCGACTACAACCGGTACATGGACCTGCAGCAAACGATCAATTTGCAGTTGATGCGCGAACTGGCGGCGCTCGGCGTGGATTTCGCTTTCCCGACGCGCACGGTCATCCTGCGCAACGGCGACGAACCCACGCCCGGCGGCGACCGGCTCGCCAGGCCGCAGGCGGTTTGACGCGGCCTGGCCGGACGCGCCCCCTTTCATCCAGCCCGCCATGACGGTCTACACCTACCACGCGTCGCACGAGCAATTCCCGCCCGCCGAGCTGCTACGGCTCGCGGTCCAGGCCGAAGCGGCCGGGTTCGACGGGGTCTTCTGCTCCGACCACCTGCAGCCCTGGTCGCCCTCACAGGGCCATTCCGGCCACGCCTGGGCCTGGCTGGGCGCGGCGATGCAGGCCACCGGCCGCGTCCGGTTCGGCACCATCACCGTGCCGTGCGGCTGGCGCTACCACCCGGCCGTGCTGGCGCAGGCCATCGGCACGCTCGGGCAGATGTTCCCGGGCCGCCTGCCCTGGGTCGCTTTCGGCAGCGGCGAAGCCTTGAATGAACAGGTGCTCGGCGCGGGCTGGCCGCCGAAGGCCGAGCGCAACGAACGGCTGCGCGAGGGCGTGGGCATCGTGCGGGAGCTGCTGGCGGGCGAGAAGGTGCGCCACCGCGGCCACCTGATGGTCGACGGGGCGCGGGTGTGGGACCGCGCGGCGGCGCCGCCACGGCTCGTGGGCGCGGCCTTGAGTGAGGCCACGGCCTACTGGCTGGGTGACTGGGCCGACGGGCTGTTGACCGTCGGCCGCGACCTGGCTTTCCTCGAACGGATGGTGGCCGCTTTCCGCCGCGGCGGCGGCGAGGGCAAGCCAGTGCACGTGAAGCTCGACGTCAGCTGGGTCCCCGGCGACGCGGCAAAGGCCCTGGAGGAGGCGCACCGGCACTGGCGCTTCAACACCCTCGGCCCCGACATCAACGCCGTGCTCCGGCAGCCGGAAGACTTCGACGCAGCCACCCGGCTCTCGCAGCCGGAAGACATGCACGAGCATGTGCTGGTCACCGGCGACCTGCGGGATGTCGCCGACCACCTGCGGCGCTGCGCCGCGCTGGGGGCCGACTCGGTCGACATCCACCAGGTCGGGCTGTCGCACCAGCGCGAGTTCATCGACGCATGCGGCCGGGAAGTGCTGGCGGTGCTGGGTCGCTGACCGTTCGCCGGCAGGCTTCCATCAGCGCTTCAGGATGCTGATCGTTCCGTCGGTTTCCAGGAAGGCGAATTTCAAGTCCTTGAGTTCGCAATCGGCCTCGCGCAACGATTTCTCGATTTCACCCGCGCCGACGTGCTCGCGTTTGAGCACGCCGTGGAATATCTCGCCGTCCCGGCCCAGCAGCACGGGCGAGCCCTCGACGACTTGCTCCAGCTTGCGGCTGTAAGCAGTGGCCTTGGCCAGGGCATAGTTCAACGCCACCAGCGTCGCCGCCACGATCAATCCACCCGTGGCGGACTCGTCGCCGCCCGACAGCGCGTTGCTCACGCCTTCGCTGAGCAGCATCACCACCAGCAGGTCGAAAGGCGTGAACTGCCCGACCGTGCGCTTGCCCGACAACCGCACCATCAGCATGAGTGCCAGGTAAACCAACGCTGCGCGCGCAACGAACTCCCACCAAGGCAAAGACATCTCGAACATCCCGACCCCTCCTCCTTCTCCCGCGGCCCTTTTCCGGCCGGCCGCGCCGGTCAAACAGGGTTCATGCCTTCACGGCGAAGAAACGCGTGGCCAGCTCGGCGTCGGACGCATGCACCAGGTCCTTGTCGACTTCGCTGGCGATCCACGAAGACAGCTCGGGCGACATCGCCTTGCGCAGCAGGCCGAGGAAACGCGGCGCCGCGGCCAGGTGCAGTTCGTCGAAGCGGTGTTCCGCCAGGGCGCGCTCCAGCCATTCGGCCACGTGCCGGGCGAAGACGGCGGCCTGCAGGTGCTTGTCGCTGTCGCCCGCGGACACGGTGGCGGAGCCCGCGCGCTGCGCCATGCCCGAACCCGCCTTGCCGGGAACGCCGCCGGTGCGGCGGCCGAAAGCGCCGCGCCGGTGTTCCGATTCCATGGCGTGGGCGGCGGGATCGGTGAGCGTCTTCACCTCGCGCAGCACCTTTTCCTTGCCCGACCACTGCAGGATGCGCACGATGGCCTCGTCCGCCACGGCCACCCAGGTCACTTTGCTCGTCATGGTTTTCCTCTCGCGAATAAAGGTTGAAAAAGGGGGGGCGGTCAATGGGTCCTGTCCTCCACGCCCGCCGCGCCCACCTCGCGGGCGCAATGGGCGCAGCAGTAGACCGTGCCGCCGGCCTGTGTGCCGTGGCCGATGACCCGGCAGCCGCAGTGGCCGCAGGCCGGGGCCAGCCTGTGGATGGCGCACTCGAAGCAGTCGAATGTCAGGGTCTTGCCTTCCTGGACCACCTGGAAGGACTTCTCGTAGTCGTTGCCGCAAACGTCGCACTGAGCCATTTCCGTCTCCTTCTCTTTTCTCCGTGGCGATGGCCGGGACACCCCGGCCGGTAAAAAGACCGGCATGCCGCGTTCCCATCCGCACGGCGGAGACGGGAAGCGTCCGGCCGCGGCTCCTCAGCCCACCCCCCCATGGTTGCGGCGTGCCTGTTCCTCGGGAATGGCCGCGGTCCAGGCGGCGATGTCGGCGGGGCTCATTGACCCCAGGGGGACGGCGCGCGCGTCGGTGTAGCCATCGTGGAGAACGTCGTGCAGGTATTGCTGCCGCGACAGCAGCGTGCCGCGGCAGATGCGCGCCGGCGTCGGGCGGGAATGGGTGTCGTGCCACAGCTTCTGCGTCAGCTCGTCGAGCAGCCAGGCCGGGATGCGCGCCTGCTCGCCCGGGTAGATGAAGCCGAACAGCACCAGGTGGCTGAGCAGCACGCGCCAGTGCGGGCCGACTCGGTCGCGCAGGCGGCGCCAGTCCAGCGCATGCGACACGTCGCGCATCAGGTGGGCCACGTCGGCGCCGTCGTAGCGCTCGCGCTCCATCACGAAAAGCTTGGTCCAGATCAGCTCCTCGGCCGGCACCACCTGGACGCCGCGGCCGAACAGCACGGCGTCTTTCGCATGCGTGAACCAGGCGTCGTCCACCTCGCCCACGCCGTTGCCGGAGTTGAAGATCAGGTCGATGACATGGCCGCCGGCATGCGCCTTGCCCAGCCAATGGGGATGCGTCCTCTCCGTCTCGAAACCAGCTTCTTCCAGCGTCCGCAGCGCTGTTTCGACATGGCGCGGGCGCAGGAAAAGGTCCAGGTCTTTCATCGCCCGTTCGACGCCGGTGTGGTGGACGATGGCCATGCTGCCGCCCACCAGGAACGGCACCCCCCCGTCCCGGAGGGCGTCGAGCAGGCGTTCGTAGATCGGCTGGGCCCCGGGGCTGAGCGGGCCCGGCGGCGGAGCGGAATGGTTGGGATGGGGCATGGCTTAGTTGAGCAAAGCGCGTGCCCAGGCCAGGGAGAAACGAACGATGAATGAAACCCCGGAAAACCCATCCTCCGCGGCGCTCGGCCAAGCGCCGAAGGCGGACGCGAAGACCGTCCGTTTCGCCGCCGTTGGCGACCTGCACTGTCGCGCCACATCGGCCGGCGGCTTCCGCGAACTGTTCGCCAAGGCTTCCCAGGCGGCGAACGCCATCCTGCTGTGCGGCGACTTGACCGACTACGGCACGCCCGAGGAAGCGCGCGTCCTGGCCGACGAACTCAAGCACGGCGCCGCGGTGCCGGTGGTCGGCGTGCTGGGCAACCACGACTTCGAGTCGGGCGCGCAGGCCGAGGTGCGCGCCATCCTGGCCGACACCGGCATGCAGGTGCTCGACGGCGAGGCCTGCGTGGTGCATGGCGTCGGCATCGCGGGCGTCAAAGGCTTTGCCGGGGGGTACGACGCCGGCGCGCTCGGCCCCTGGGGGGAAGGCGTGATCAAGCAGTTCGTGCAGGAAGCCATCCAGGAGGCCCTGAAGCTCGAAGCGGCGCTGGCCCGGCTGCGCACGCCGCGGCGCATCGCGCTGCTGCACTACTCACCCATCTCGGCCACGGTGCAGGGCGAGCCGCCAGAGATCTTCCCCTTCCTCGGCAGCAGTCGGCTGGCCGACCCGCTGACACGCTACCCGGTCGATTTCGTGGTGCACGGCCACGCCCACCGCGGTACGCCGCAGGGCCAGGTCGTCAACGGCACGCCGGTCTACAACGTGGCGATGCCGCTGCTGCTGCGCACTTTCCCCGGCCAGCCGGGGTTCCGTTTGTTGGAAGTCCAGACCGAGGCGCCAGTCGAGGCCGCCTGACAGGCCTTTCCCTCGCCGCCGGCCCGCCAGACCGCCCCGTGTAGACTGCTGGGTTTTTCGATCCGGCGCGGTCGACGATATGGCGCACGTGTCAATCCCTTCCGCAAACCTTTTCGCCGCGCGGTCCAGCGCCCGGGGCTTCATCCAGCCGAATGGCGGCCGCGCGGCAGGCTCGGCCGGGCGGCCCGTTGCCGACCCGGGGCTGGCCGGGCTCACCGGTCCCGCGTTGATCCGCCTGCTGGCCCGGATCGGCGCCGGCCCCGCGCCGTCCGGCCCGCCCCTTTCATTCGCCGCCAGGCTGAGCCATTGGCTGACCTGGACGGACGCCATCGCCCTGTCTTCCGCACTGGAGCCCGGCGCTGCGGCCGTGCCTGCCTACCAGCCGCCGTCGACCACCCCTGCGCCCCCCCTGTCCCCCGCCAGTCCCCAAGAAAAGGAAGCCGAACGCGCGGGGACCGCGCTG
>CBJNAE010000024.1:0-19875 GCA_966433995.1 uncultured Ideonella sp.
CAACCCCCGGCACACCGCCCACCAGGGCCGCCAGGAGATGTACCGCGGCCGCCTCGTGCCCTGCCACGAGACTGCGGCGCGGCTCGACCATGTGCACGCCGAGCTGCAGCGCCGCCCGGTGGCCGGACTGCGCGAGCCGGGCCCGGTGGACATGGCCCTGGTCCACCGCGTGCACCAGCCTCGCTACGTCGACTTCCTCGCCGGCGCCTGGGACGAATGGCTGGCCCTGGACCCGGCCAACGCCGAAACCGACATCCTGCCGTCGGTGTGGCCGGTGCGCGGCTTCAGGCACGACGTGGCGCCTGCCAACTTCGCCGCGCGGGTGGGCCTGTTCTCCTTCGACGCCGGCTCGCCGCTGACCGCCGGCACCTGGGCCGCCGCGAGCGCCGGCGCCGCCTGCGCCATCGACGCCGCCCGCGAGGCCTGGCAAGCCGGTCCGCGCGGCGCGGCCATGGCGCTGACCCGCCCGCCGGGCCACCACGCCGGGCCCGATTTCTTCGGCGGCTACTGCTTCCTGAACAACGCGGCGCTCGCGGCCCAGGCCCTGCGCGACGCCGGCGCCGCGCGCGTGGCGGTGCTCGACGTCGACTACCACCACGGCAACGGCACTCAGACCATCTTCTACGACCGCGCCGACGTGCTCACCGTGTCCATCCACGGTGACCCGGCCACCGAATACCCGTTCTACCTGGGCCACGCCGACGAGCGCGGCCAGGGCGACGGCGAAGGCTTCAACCTGAACCTGCCCCTGCCCGTGGGCACCCCGTTCGACGCCTGGCTCGCCGCGCTGGAGGAAGGGCTGGAAGCGGTGGCTTCTCACGGCGCGCAGGCCCTGGTGGTGGCGCTGGGCGTGGACACCTACGAGGGCGATCCGATCTCGCGCTTCAAGCTGCGCAGCCCGGACTTCCTCGACATCGGCCGGCGCCTGTCCCAGGTCGGCCTGCCCACGGTGTTCACGATGGAAGGCGGCTACGCGGTCGCCGATGTCGGCGTCAACGTGGTGAACGTGCTGGAAGGTTTCGGCCGCTGACCGGTCGCGCGGCAGGTCAAGGCGCGGTCTTCGGCTGGGCCTGCACCTGCGCCGGCGGAACCGCCGGCGGCTTGGCGCAACGCCCATGGTCGGGCCGGGCCAGCACACCGAAGAACAGCAGCAGCCCCACAGGGACGATGGCGAACAGCGCGACCAGGGCGGACTTCGCTCGGCAGATGACCCGGAGTGTGTCCACGCCTTCCTGCGGCAGGGGCGATTCTCCCTGCCTGGAAAGCGACACGATGCGTTTTTCCAGGTAGCGAACGGCGCAGGCCGACAGCACCGTGGACGCCGCGAAGTGGACGATGAAGGCCGCGGACAGCCACTTGTACCGGGAGAACTCGCAGCCGAAAGCCGCATTGGTGCCGAAGGTGACCGCGAAGCCCAGGCTCTGGACGACGACGAAGCCGACGATGGCGTTGGAGTACAGCTCGAGCTGGTCGATGAGCTTGTCGAGTTTCATGAATGAACCCCTCCATGACGCCCGCGGACTCACCGGGCCGGCCGCCCCGCGCGCCGGCCGCATCCGCGGAGGCCGCAGTTTGGCACGGCGGGGGCGGATTCAGGGTTTGTCGGCCACCTTTCGCAGGACATACCCCGAGAAGTCGATCTGCGGCTGCCCGTCGACCCTGCGGGGGCGCACCACGCCGCCAAAGCCGTTGAGGGTGCCCGTCATCGCCAGCTCGCCCTCGGCCACCGGCAGCAGCGGCAACGGCGCGTCCGGCACCCCGCCCGATGCGTCTTTCAAGCGCACGAGGTAAAAGCCGCGCACCGCCTCCACGTGCGCTTCGATGCGCGACGGATCGTCGTCGAGGCGGTTCAGGATGACGTAGCGGCCGGCCAGCCGCCCGGGTTCGGCTTCGGCATGCAGGGGCTTGAGCTTCTCGCCCAGCAACCAGTCCCGGCCGGCGCTGCTGGCCACCAGCACTTCCCGGCCGGCGACCTGGCGCAACGAGAGGGAAATGAAGTCCAGTTCGTCCAGGGTCACGGGGAACAAGCCGAGGAAGTGGTAACGCAGGCCCAGCCCGCCGCCCTCCAGCGGCCGCAGCGAGAACGTCCGGCCGAAAGCCTGCGCCTGCAGCTTCTCGCCCCGCAACTGCACCCGCACGTGGCCGAACTCGGTGGTGTAGTCGCCCTCGTAGGCTTTCAAAGCCTCCAGCGGCCAGGGCCGGGAGGCCGGCTCGGGCTTGGCGGGTTCAGGCTGCCGGATGCCGGTGCGCGCCTGCAGCAGCAGGCTCAGCGCCGTGACGGCCACGCGGTCGACCGCGCGCTGGCCTGCGGCGTCATTGGTCAGCACCACCACGCCCAGCCTGTGCTCGGGCAGGGCGTACATCTGGCTGCGGAAGTTCACGGTGGCGCCGCTGTGGTGGGCCACAGGCCCCGCACCTTGGATCGTGCGCGGGCCCAGGGTGGAGAGCATCCAGCCCAGACCGTTGGCGAACCCCATGTCCAGCGGCACGCCGCCGTTCTGCACCGCCAGCATCTCCGACACACTCTGCGGCCGCAGCACCGCCGCGCCGCCCGCGGCCCGGCCTTGCGCGAAGACCATCGACAGGAAACGGCCGAGGTCGAGCACCGAGCTGTTCATGCCCCCGGCGGGCATGTCGCGCAGCGCCGGTTCCTGCGCGGGCTCGCCGCCCTTGTGGGCGCGCGCCATGAGGGCAACGGCGGGCACGCCGGCGGAGAAAGAAGAATCCTTCATGCCCAGAGGTGCGAACACCGCCTCTTGCAGCTGGGTTTCGAAGGCCCGGCCGGTCAGCCTCTCCACGGCGTGGCCGAGCACATCGAAACCCAGGTTGGAGTAGGAAGCGACCATGTCCGGCGGGTAGACCGCGTCCTGTCGCGACAACTCAGCGGTGACCTCGGTGAAACGCGCCGGCGACGCCGTCCACATGCCGCGCGCGATGTCGCGCGGCAGGCCCGAATGGTGGGTGAGCAGCTGCCGCGGCGTGATGCGACGCGAATCGGCGAAGCGCGAGCGCGGCTCGAATTCGGGCAGCACCTCGCGCACCGGCGCGTCCAGCTTGAGACTGCCCTGCTCCGCCAGCTGCATCGCCGCGGTGGCGGTGAACAGCTTGGAGATGGAGCCGACCCGGTAGAGCGTGTCCGGCGCGGCGGGCCGGCGGGCCTTGGCGTCGGCCCAGCCGAAGCCTTGCGACCAGGCCACCTGCTGGTCGTCCACCAGCGCGATGCTCAGGCCGGCCAGCTTGAGTTCGCGCATCTCCTGCCTAATGAGCGCTGTCACCTGGCGCTTGACAGCGTCGAGGTCGTCCCGCGTCACTGGCCCGGGGGCCGGCGGCTGCGCGTTGGCGCAGGCAGACAACAGGGCGGCCGCGGCGACGGCGACGGCGAGGCCTTTCTTGATGGAGGGGATGCGGGGGCTTGCGGGGAGCGTCATGGTTCTGCGCCGCGGGGAACGGCGGCCTGGGCGGGATGCGTGGGAAGGCCCGCAGTGTGCCGGTGCCAGCCTTGGCGGCGGCTTAACAAGCGCCCGCGCGGCGGGGTGGCCGCCTTAAGCTGCCGGCAAGCCGCCCTTGGGCACACTGGCCCGCCATGAAGAACCGGACACCCCCTTCGCCATGAAAGCCTGGCTCGCGTCGCTCGCCGGCCCCATCGAACTCCCGCCGGGCGTGGCCATGCTCGGGCTCTCCTACCTGCAGGGCTTCCTCACCGACGCGCTCTACTACGCCACCGCCGCGCTCGTGGTCTGGGCGCTGCTGCACCGGCTCTTGAGGCGGCGCCTGGCCCACCGCCTGATCGCCGGCTGGCCGGCCCGCGCCGACGTGCGCCGCGAGGTGGCCTATTCCTTCCTGTCGCTGTTGGTCTTCGCCAGCCTGAGCATGGCGATGACCGCCGCCTGGATCAACGGCCACATCCACGTCTACCGCCGGCCCGACGAACTCGGCTGGGCCTGGCTCGCGCTGAGCCTGCCTTTGCTGGTCGTCGGGCAGGACCTTTATTTCTACGCCACCCACAGGCTGCTGCACACGCGCTGGATGCTGCGGCACGTGCACGGCGTGCACCACCGCTCGCGCAACCCGTCGCCCTGGGCCGCCTATGCCTTCCACCCGGTGGAAGCGCTGATCAACGGCCTGTACACGCCTCTGGCGCTTCTTACCCTGCCGCTGCACGGCGGCGTGCTGGCGGTGTTCGTGCTGCACCAGATCATCCGTAACACGCTCGGGCACGCCGCGGTCGAAGCCATGCCCGCGGGGTTCGACCGCCACTGGCTGGGCCGCTGGTTCACCACCACCACCCACCACCACCTGCACCACGAGACCGCCTCGGGCAACTACGGCCTGTGGTTCACCTGGTGGGACCGATGCTTCGGCACCGAACGCCACGACTATCCGCGCCGCTTCGCCGCGGCCACACGGCCACCCGCCGCCGCGCCAACCCACCCGGCCACCCGCGAACCCGCCCACGCCGCGGGACAATCGACCCATGCACTTGCTGATCATTGAAGACGACCTCGACCTCGGCCGCGCGCTGCAGCAGGCGCTCAAGGCCGAAGGCGTGAGCAGCGAATGGCGCCGCCGCGCGGCCGACGCGCCGCGCCGCGTCGACGCCTCGGAGTACGACTGCGTCCTGCTCGACCTGACCCTGCCCGACGGTTTCGGCCTGGAGCTGCTGTCGGCCTGGCGCCGCGCGGGGGACACCCTGCCGGTGATCGTCATCACGGCGCGCGAGGCGCTGGAAGACCGCCTGGCCGGTCTCGACGGCGGCGCCGACGACTTCATCATCAAGCCCTTCGCCACCGCCGAGCTGGTCTCGCGCGTGCGCGCCGTGCTGCGGCGCTATGCCCAGCAGGCCAGCGAGGTGTGGCGGATCGGCGAACTGCAGGTCGAGCCGCGCGCCCACGTGGCGCGCCTGGGCGGTCAGCCCCTCGAACTGTCGCCGCGCGAGTTCCAGCTGCTGCTGGAGCTGGCGCGCGACCCCAGCGCCGTGGTGCCCAAGGGGCAACTGTCGCAGCGCCTGGCGCCACTGGGCGAGCCGGTGGAATTCGGCGCGCTGGAGGTCCATGTCTCCAACCTGCGCCGCAAGATCGGCGCGCAGCGCATCCGCACGGTGCGCGGCGTGGGCTACCAGCTGCTGGCCTGCTGAGGAAGGCCGGGGCATCCGATGCTGATCGTCAACCCCTTGCGCCCGAGCGTGCTGCGCCGCGTGATGCTGACCGTGGTGGCCGCCGCTTTCACGCTGGTGTGGGTCGCGCTGATGGCCTACGGCTACCACGAGGCCGTCGACCCGACGCTGCGCGACAAGCAGTACCGGATCTTCGGCGACGGGCTGCTCCAGACGCTGTCCAGCACCGGCGACGCCGCCCAGGCGCGCGTCCTGGTGTCGGCGTTCGAGGCCCGCATCAACGAAAGCCGCCGGGTGGCGGACGCGCCGGGCGAGGTGGCGATACGGCTGTGGGACCGCGAACGGCAGTCCCTGGTCTACGAGGCGCCCGGCGCGCCGCCCGCCGCCTGGGGCAACCCGGGCCATTCAACCTGGGTGGAGCGCGTCGGTGCGACCGAATTCCATTTCTACCAGGGCGACACGGCCCGCTGGCGGCTGCAGATCGCCAGCCCGTCGCCCAGCACCGCCTGGCTGCTGTGGATGCTGGCGAAGAACCTGGCGCCCAACCTGCTGATCGCCTTCCCCCTGATTGCACTGCCGCTGTGGCTGGCCCTGGCCCACGGCCTGCGGCCCTTGCGCGAGCTGAGCGAGCTGATCGAGGCGCGCGGCGCGGACGACCTGTCCGCGCTGCCGTTGCGCGCGCCGCAGGCCGAGCTCAGGCCGCTGGTGCATTCGTTGAACGGCTTGATGGCCCGGCTGGCGCAGAAGATCGAGCGCGAGCACGCCTTCGTGCAGGACGCGGCCCACGAGCTGCGCACGCCGTTCGCGGTGATCTCGGCCCAGGCGCACGTGCTGGCCAAGGCCGAATCGCCGCGGGAAAGGGAAGCCGCCGAGCGGCAACTCGACGACGCGATCGCGCGCGCCTCTCACCTGGTGCGGCAACTGCTGGACTTGGCCCAGATGGACGCCGACGCGCGGCGCCCGGCCGAGGAGGTGGACATCGCCCAGGAGGCCCGCACCGCGCTGGCCGAGCGCGCCAGCCTGGTGTCGACCCGGCACATCGAGCTCAGCCTCGACGCGCCGGACGAACTGGTGCGTCGGGTGGACCGGCTGGCCCTGCACTCGGTGTTGAACAACCTGCTGGACAACGCCGTCCGCCACGGCACCGTGCCTGGACTGCCCGGCCGGGTCGACATCCGCCTGGTGGACGAAGGCGGGCAGCGCTGGTCGCTGGCGGTGTACGACGACGGCCCCGGCATACCGGCGGCCGGGCGAGCCCTGGTGTTCGAACGCTTCCACCGCCAAGCCGGCCAGCGGCAGTCGGGCGCCGGCCTGGGGCTGGCCATCGTCAAGCGCGCGGCGACCCGTCTTGGCGGCGACGTGGCGATCGTGCCCGGCCTGGACGGCCGGGGCTGCGGCTTCCGGGTGCAGGTGCCGGCCGCCGGCGCGGACGGGGACATACCCTCGGCGCGGGTCGATTGAGACCGACGGAACGCCGCGCCCGATGGGCCGCGCTGTGCGCGGTGTTGGGGCTGCACGCGGCGCTGCTCGCGTGGATGGCCGCCAGGCACCCGCCGCAGTCGCAGCGCCGGGCTGCCGCACAGGCCGAGGCGCCGCGCATGCGTTGGATCCTCGCCGCGCCGCCCCAACGGCCGCCGCCCCAGGGTGTCGAAACGCCCCCTCCGGCCGTCCCGCGTGGAAACTCACCGGAGCCCGCCGTCCCCAGGACCGACCGACAGGACGCCCGCCGCGCCGCCGCGGCGAACCCGCCCGCGCCGGCGCACCCGGCCACGCCGCGGCAAGTGGACCATGAGGCTGGGTGGAACGATGCGCCGGCGGCCGCTCCCGTCGACGCCGCGGCGGCGGCGGCGGCCACGCCGGCATCGCCGCCGCCGCCGCCGCTGGACCTGAGCCTGCCCGCCAGGCCGTGGATCGCCCCGGCGGACGCGCCCCGGCCGGGCAGCGGCGTCCGCGCCCAGGCATTGAACGACCCCCGCGCCAACAGCCGGGCGCCCCATCGGTTGGAAGAAGGCATCCGCAACGCCACGACGCGCAATGACCGCGCCGAAGTCGAAGAACGCGGCCTCGGCCGCCGGCGGGTGCGGGGCGGGGGCCGCTGCGTCGACGTGCAGCAGGCGCGCATCGCGCAGATCGACCCGATGAACGAAGTCTCGGCGCGCACGATGGCGGTTGTCGAGCCGTGCCCGTCACCATAGAGACCCGTTGGCCGGCGCATTCCGCGCTCGGCCCCGGGGCCGGTGGCCGGCGCTGCCGGTCAACCCACCGCGATGCGCCGCGCCTTGGCCGATTCGGACTTGGGCAGCTCCACGCGCAGCACGCCGTCCCGGTAGCTGGCGCGGGCCTTGTCGGCCTGCACGGCGGCGGGCAGCGCCACTTCGCGGTGGAAGTTGCCGTAGGCGCACTGCATGAAGCGGTAGCGGCCAGTGCCGCTTTCCCGCTGCAACTGTTTCTCGCCGCGCACGACGAGCGTGTCCTGGTGCAGCTCGACCTGGAAATCCTCGCGCCGCATGCCGGGCGCCTCCACGCGCACCACGACTTTGTCGTCGTCGTCGAACACGTCGGCGGCCATGAAGGCCCAGCTGCTCGACCACGGCATGTCGGCGGCCGAGCCCCAGCCGGGCGAGGTCGAAGACGCCGACGGCGGCCCGGCGGCGCTGTCACTGTTGGCCGGCGGCGTCGACAAGAAGCGCGTCAAGGCGCCGCTGGCGCGCGCGCTCAGTTCCCGCCAGCCTTCGGACAACGAATCCCAGGCGTGATCCGCGCCCTGCTTCAATTGCTCTGCAAGCTTGGTCATGGTTCATCCTCCTTTCCGATGCCGAATTACCTTCCGGCCGGAGCCCGGGGCTGCCGGCCGGGCGCCGCTCAAGCCGCGTTGACGGCGATGCGCCGCGGCTGGGCGTGGGCCTGTTTCGGGATGCGCAGCGTCAGCACGCCGTCCTTCAGGTTGGCTTCGATGCGGCCGGTGTCGAGCTCGCGGCTGAGGGTGAAGCTGCGCCGGTAGCGCGGCACGCGCACTTCGGCGTAGATGGCCCCCAGGCCTTCGGGCGTCGGCGTTTGCAGGCCGCCTTCGATCAGGAGGGAGTCGCCCTCCACTTTCAGTTCGAGTTGGTCGCGCGGCACGCCCGGCAGGTCGGCCAGCAGCGTGATGCCGGCGGCGTCCTCGAAGACGTCCACCGCGGGCAGCACGGCGCGCTGGCTTTCCCGCTCGGCGGAAGACGAACCGCCGCGGTTGGCCGACAGGGTGTTGTTGTGTTCGCTCATGGTGTTTCTCCTTGGGTTCATGTTCCGGGTTCGCAGCGGGGCGGTCGCGCTCACTGCACGGCGATGCGCCGGGGCTGGACGGCTTCGCGGCGCGCGATGCTGATCTGCAGCACGCCGTCGCGGTAGTTGGCATTGATGCGCTCCGGATCGATGTCGTCCGGCAGCGCCACCGCCCGGGAGAAGCGGCCGGTGCCGCGTTCGCGGCTGTAGACCTGCCGCTTGCCGCCGTCACCCTCGGGGATGCCGGGGCCGCGCTCGCCCGAGATGCGCAGCACGCCGCGGTCCAGCGTCACGTCGATCTTGGCGGCGTCCAGGCCGGGCGCGAAAGCGTAGACCTCGACGCTCGTGGGCGTGCGGCCCACGTTGATGGCGGGCAGCGTGCCCGGCGCGACCGAGCGGATGTTGCTGGGCTGCTGCGAGGCGCCGAAGACATCGTCGAGCTCGCGGCGCAGGCGTTCGAAAGATCCGAACAGGCTGTTCGGGTGGTTCAACATCGATTCGTACATGGTGCGGTCCTCCGTGTCGGTGTGGGGGAAAACCGGCGGCTTGGAAGCGCCCCGCCGTCGGCCTGAACAGAAAAATAGGGGCCGGGTGAGGGGTTTCAAGAGGGGTCTCCTCCGGTCGGACCTGTCGGAGCCACACCGCCCCACTTCCGTTCGGGCTGAGCATCCCTCCGTTCGGGCTGAGCCTCCCTCCGTTCGGGCTGAGCATCCTCCCGTTCGGGCTGAGCATCCCTCCGTTCGGGCTGAGCCTGTCGAAGCCCTGCCTGCGAACCGACTCAGCTTCGAAAAAACAGGAGTGACCCGGGCCCTTCGACAAGGCGCAGCCTTGCGTTTACTCCTGAGCTTGTCGAAGGGTCAGGGCGAACGGAGAGGAGGGGTTGGGCCGAGCCTCCCTCCGTTCGGGCTGAGCATCCTCCGTTCGGGCTGAGCCTGTCGAAGCCCTGCCTGCGAACCGACTCAGCTTCGAAAAAACAGGAGTGACCCGGGCCCTTCGACAAGGCGCAGCCTTGCGTTTACTCCTGAGCTTGTCGAAGGGGCAGGGCGAACGGAGAGGGGCGCCTACGGGAACGGATGCCCATCCATCCGCTCACCAGCAGCCGGCCTCAGGCGGCCGCCCAGCGCCGCTTCGCCTCGGCATACAGCGACAGCGTCGGGTCGACCGCCCCCTGGATGCCGCAGACGCTGGAGGCGAACTCCGCCGCGCGCTGCAGGGTCAGCCGCAGCGGCCAGCGGCTCAATTCCCCCAGGATCACGACCGACGAGAAGGCGTCCCCGGCGCCGACGGTGTCCTTCACGTCGACCGGCGGCGAGGTGCCTTCCAGCGCATCGCCGGAGCCGCCGTCGAAGCAGGCCCAGCCCGACGCGCCCCGGGTGACGATCAGCCGGCGCAGGCCGAAACGGCGCGCAAGGACGCCGACGGCCTCGCGCTGGCCGGGGCTGCCCCAGGCGTAGGAGGCGGCGCGCCCTTCCACGAACCAGTCCAGCAATTGCGCCAGCTCGTCGTCGTTGACCTTCACCAGGTCGGCCTGCGTCAACGATTCCGCGGACAGCGCCATGTTGTCGTTGCCCGCCCGCAGGTTGAGGTCGAGGAAACGCACGGCGCCGCTGGCGCGCAGCGCGGCGCGGATGGCTTGGCGCGATGCCGCCCCGCGCTGGCCCAGGGTGCCGAAATAGACCAGGGCGGGCCGCGCGTCGGAAACGGCGCGCACCGCCTCGGCTTCGTCGAGGTGGTCCCAGGCCTGGTTCTCCAGCACCTCGAATTCATGGTGCGTGCCGCGCATGTGCACGTTCACCGTGCCCGTGGGCAGGCGCGCGTCGGTTTGCAACCCGCGCGTGTCGACCCCGAAGCGGCCGCATTCGCCGCGCACCTGCCGGCCGGCTTCGTCGTCGCCGATGCGCGAGACCAGCAGCGGCGCCAGGCCCCAGGCCGCGAGGTTGCGCGCGACGTTGAAGGGCGCGCCGCCGAGCACCGAGCGGTCGGGGAACCTGTCGACCAGGGCCTCGCCGAGCACGGCCACGCCCCCCGTTTTTTCAATCCGACCTGTCATGGCCGCGCCTCCATCGAATCGACACCGCCGAGGCGGAAGACCGCCACCGCCTCGACCAGGCTGTCCGCCTGCATCTTCAGGCTCTCGGCCGCCGCGGCGCTCTGCTCGACCAGGGCGGCGTTCTGCTGCGTGGCATTGTCCATCTGCACCACGGCGTCGACGACCTGCGAGACGTCGGCGCTCTGCGCGGCGCTCAACGCGCGGATCTCGTCCATCAGGCGCCTCAAGGCCTGGACGGACGAAGCCATCTCGCCCATGGTCCGGCGGGCGGCTTCGACCTGCACCGTGCCCTGCTCCACGCCGCGCACGCTGGCGCCGATCAGTTCAGAGATCTCCTTCGACGCGGCGGCGCTGCGCTGGGCGAGCGTCCTGACTTCGCCCGCGACGACGGCGAAGCCGCGCCCCTGGTCGCCCGCCCGCGCGGCTTCCACGCCCGCGTTGAGCGCCAGGATGTTGGTCTGGAAGGCGATGCCGTCGATGACACCGATGATGTCGGCGATCAATTTCGATTTCGCGTTGATGTCCTGCATGGTCTCCACCACCCGGCCCACGGCTTCGACGCCCCGGCCGGCGACGTCGGAAACCTCGCCCACCAGGAGGTCGGCCTTGCGGGCGTTGTCCGAGTTCTTCTCCACCGTCTGGCCGAGCTGCCGCATCGACGAGGCCGCCTGCGCCAGCGCGCTGGCCTGCTTCTCGGTGCGCGCGGCCAGGTCGTTGTTGCCCTGCGAGATCTGCGCGCTGCCGGTGGCGACGTTCTCCGCCTTCTCGCGCACGCCCTGCACGACCGCCACGAGCGCGCCCTGCATGTCCTTCAACGCGCCCAGCAACAGGCCGGTCTCACTGCGGCGCCCGGGCGGCTCGGCGATGGGCTGGGCCAGGTCGCCCGCGGCGATGGCGCCAGCCAGCCGCACCGCCGCGTTCAGCGGCCGGGTGATGGAACGCACCAGCCACCCGCCGCACAGCGCCAGCAGCAGCGCGGCGCAGGCGCCCACCGCGGCCAACGCGGCCATCGCTTCGCGGTAGGTGCGCTCGGAATCGCGCTGCGCCCGTTCACCCGCGGCGGTCTGCGCGCGGGTCAGTTCGTCGATCGCGGCCAGCGCCTGGTCGCCGAGCGGGCGGATCTCCTGTAGCAGCACCCGCGTGGCTTCCTCGGGCTTGTTGGCCGAGCCCAGGCGGATGGCTTTTTCCACCGGCTTGTCCATCGCCTGCATGGCCTGCCGGGCGCGCTGGAGCACACCGACGGCCTCCGGGGCGGCCTGCTCGGCACGCAGCAGGCCCTCTTCGGCCTCGCGGTAGGCGGCGCGCAAGGCATTGAAGCGCTCGATCTCCTTGAGCATGGCGGCCTCATCGTTCAGCAGCACGATGTCGCGCAGCGAGACGTCCATGCCGCGCAGCAGCTCGCCCAGCCGCCTGGCCTGGTTGATGCGGGGCTGCTGGACGCCGGTGACTTCGTCCAACCGCGACTTCACCGCGCCGAGCCGGGAGGCGCCGATCCAGACCATGAAGCACAGCAGCGCGACGGCCACGCCGATGCCAGCCGCCAGCCGGGCGGCGATGCGGGTGTCTTGTAAGCGGGGCATCGTCGTCATGGTTCGGTGGGTATCAGGCGGCTGGGCACCACGGCACTGAAGCCGGCGTGGCGCTCTTCCATGAGGTCGGAAAGGTCGGCCTGCGGTTCCATCCGGGCCCGCTCGGCCAAGGGGCGGCAGGCCTCGTCGAGGGTGCCGCCGTCGGCCAGCCAGGCCAGCCGGGCGGCGCCGAGGGCGGCGCAGTGGTGGTGGTCCTCGTGCACGACGAGGGGGACCTTCAACGTGGATGCCAGCAACCGCACCCAGCCCGCGCTGCGCGAGCCGCCGCCGATGACCGCCAGCTCGGCCGCGCCGCCGCGCGCGGACAGGGTCCGCCAGCCTTCGAGCAAGCCGAGGCAGACACCCTCCACCGCGGCGTAGGCCAGGTCGGCGGCTTCGTGCCCGGCGCGCAGGCCCGTCCATGACGCGCACAGCGTGGCGTCGTTGTGCGGGGTGCGCTCGCCCGACAGGTAGGGCAGGAAAAACGGCGCTTTCGCGCGCCGGCCCGGCGGCAGCGCCAGCGCCATGTCCAGCAGGGCCGCCTCGCCGGGAAGGCCCAGCACCTGGCCGGCCCAGCGCACCGACGCGGCGGCCGAGAGCATCACCGACATCTGGTGCCAACGGCCCGGCAGGGCATGGCAGAAGGCGTGCATGGCGCGGCCCGGGTCGGGCAGGAAGCGGTCGGTCGCGGCGAAGACCACGCCCGACGTGCCGAGCGAGACGAAGCCCTGCCCCGGGCGCACCGCGTTCAGGCCGACGCCGCTGCAGGCGTTGTCGCCGCCGCCGCCGGCCACGACGGCGCCGGGCGCCATGCCGCGGCGGCGCGCCCAATGCGCTTCGACGGCGGCGCCGGCCTGGCTGCCTTCGAGCAGCGCGGGCATGTGGTCCCGGCCCAGCCCGCAGGCGGCCAGGGCAGCGTCCGACCAGCGGCGCGCGCCGACGTCGAGGAAAAGCGTGCCCGAGGCGTCGGAGCAGTCGGTGGCGAGCTGGCCGGTCAGGCGCAGGCGCAGGTAGTCCTTGGGGCACAGCACCTTGTGGATGCGCGAAAACACCTCCGGCTCATGGCGCCGCAGCCACAGCAGCTTGGGCGCGGTGAACCCGGCCATGGCCAGGTTGCCGCTGACCTCGCCCAGGGCCGGGAAGGCCGCGCCCAGCTCGGCGCATTCGGCGTGGGCCCGGCCGTCGTTCCACAGCATGGCCGGCCGCAGGACCTGCAGGCCGGCGTCCAACAGGACGGCGCCGTGCATCTGGCCCGACAGCCCGATCGCACGCACTTCGCGCAAGGCGCCGCCGTGCGAAGCGGCCAGCTGGTCGACGGCCGATTCCAGTGCCCGCCACCAGTCGTCCGGCTGCTGCTCGCTCCACAGCGGCCGCGGCCTGTCCACCTCGAGCGGCGCGCCGGCGCTGGCCACCACGCGGTGGTCGCGGTCGAGCAGCAGCGCTTTCAGCTCCGAGGTGCCGAGGTCCAATCCCAGGTACATGTCAATGGCCCGCGCCGAAGCGGGCGTCGATCTGGCGCCGGAACTCCTTGGGCGTCATGCCCTTGAGCTGCAGGAAGCGGCGGTTGAAGTTGGCCACGTTGTTGAAGCCCGACTCGTAGCAGACGTTGGCGATGTAGGCGTCGGTCTCCATCAGCAGCTGGCAGGCCCGGGCCACGCGCAGGCGGTTGACGAAGTCGGTGAAGGTGTTGCCGGTGGCGCGGCGGAAATTGCGCGAGAACTGGCTTTCGCTCATGCCCGCGCGTTCGCTAACCTCGGCCAGCGTCAGCGGCGCGCAGCAGTTGTCGGTGATGTAGTCGACGATGCTGCTGATCTTCTGGGCGCTGGCGTCGTCCTCGATGCTTTGCAGCGGCGTGCTGGACAGCAACCGGTAGTCCTTGCAGTCGGACAGGTGCTCCATCAGCTTGAGGAACTCGGCGAAGCGGTGCAGGCCGCGGCTGACGCGGATGGCCTCCAGGCTGCGCATCGCCAGGTCGGACAGCCCGAAGAACTCGACGCCGTGGCGCGCCCGTTCCAGCAGCGGCAGGCACTCGGCCAGCTCGGGGAGCTGCTCGCAGGCCCGGCGCAGCGGCGGGTCGGCGAACTGCAGGACCAGGTCGCGCACAGGCACGCCCTCGGGCGGGATGTCGTTGGAGATCCAGTTGTGCGGCAGCCGCGGCCCGGTGAGAACCAGGTGCCCGGGTTCGAAGTAGCCGATGTAGTCGCCGACGAACACCTTGCCGCGCGTCTGCACGATCAGGTGCAGCTCGTACTCGTCGTGGTGGTGCCACCGCACCAGCGGGTTGGGCACGCCGTGCGACAGGCAGCGCAGGAAGCCGTAGCTGCCCTCGGGTTCGTAGCCGAGCCGGGGGTCGCGCACGAAGTCGTGCTCCAGCTCGGGCTTGCGGGTGTTCTGCGGGTTCATCGACGTCATGACTGCTCCGTGCTCACTGGCTCGCGCCCATCCATCTCGTATATGTCCGTCTCTCTTTTCCCGGATACGGCCGGTCCGTTCAAGCGGCGGCCGATCCGGCGCCTCCGACCTGGTGGCGGGCCACGAAGGCCCGCACTTCCCGCTCCTGCCGGCGCAAGGCGTCGAGCACCGCCGGGTTGCCGGTCAGGGGCCCCCACAGGGCGGCGTCGCCGGCGAAAGCCTTGAGCGGGTCTTCGGTTCCGAAGAAGGCGTGGACCTTGGCGGGATCCATGCCCTGGTCCTGGTATTCGTAAGGCAGCAGGCCGTCGTGCCAGCGCTTCAGGAATTCGAAGAACAGCGCTGTCAGCCGGGCCACCGGGTCGATCGGCGCGCCCAGGGCCAGCAGCTCCTGGAAGGTGGGCCACAAGAAGCCGGACACCTTGGAATAGCCGTCCATCGCCACGCGCTGGGTGCTGTCGCGCAGGTGCGGGTTGCCGAAGCGCTCCAGGACCACGTCGCGGTAGGCGGCCAGGTCGACGGGGCAAGGCGCGCCGGGCCGGTCCAGGCAGGGGATGACGGCCTGGGTGACGTAGTCGAAGGCCATGCGCCGGATGTCCGGCACCGCCACCGCCTCGTGGATGGCCTGCAGGCCCAGCAGCGTGCCGGCCCAGGCGACGCAGCTGTGGCTGGCATTGAGGATGCGGATCTTGGCTTCTTCGTAGGGCAGCACCGAGTCCACCATTTCGACGCCGACGCTTTCCCATTCAGGCCGGCCGTTGCGGAAGTCGTCCTCGACCACCCATTGGATGAAGGACTCCGCCATGACCGGCGCCCGGTCGGCCCAGCCGGTGGCGGCCCGCACGCGCTCTGCCACCTCGGGCGTGGGCCGCGGCGTGATGCGGTCGACCATGGCGTTGGGGAAGCTGGCGTGGGTTTCGACCCAATCCAGCAGCGCCGCGTCGCCCGGGCCGCCGCGCTGCGCCAGGAAATCGCGCAGGCCGGCGCGCACCCGCTCGCCGTTGCAGCGCAGGTTGTCGCAGTTCAGCAGCGTGACGGCGCCGGCGCCCGCCCGCATGCGCGCCTCCAGGATGGCGGCCAGGGCGCCATAGATGGTGCAGCGGGTCCGGCCGGCCAGGTCGCCGCGGATGTCGGCATGGCCGGTGTCGAGGCGATGGGCGGCGTCGAGGTAATAGCCGGCCTCGGTCACGGTGAACGAGACGATGCGGGTGACCGGGTCGGCCCCGGCGTCGACCAGGGCCCGCAACTGCGGGTCGTGGGGCAGCACGCGGCTGATGGCGTCGATCACCCGGTAGGCGCGCTCGCCGGAAGGCGACACCGTCTCCAGTGTGTAGCGCCCGCCCTGCCCGGCCAGCGCGGCCACCGTCTCGGCCATGTCCGGCCGCAGGTTGCCGCCAACCAGCCGCCAGCCGGTGTCGCCCCTGTCGATCAGGTCCTGGACGTAGACGGCCTGGTGGGCCCGGTGGAAGGAACCCAGGCCGAGGTGCAGGATCTGCAGCGGCGCGCCGGCGGAAGGAGGGGTCTGTGCTTGTCTTTGCATGTTTAACGGCCTGCGGCCTGGGCGCCAAGGGCGTGGATGTTCGAGGAGGAGGAGGAGGAGGAGGGAGAAGGGGAAAGGCCGGCCCCGCGCACTCGCCCCAGGGTGTCGAAGAAATGCAAGGCGTCGAGGTCGAGTTCGACGGCGACCTCCGCGCCCGGCAGCAGGTCGCTGCGCTGGTTGACGCGGCTGACCAGGGTGTGCCCGGCGAAGCTGGCGTGCACCAGGGTGTCGCAGCCCAGGGACTCGACCAGCTCCACCCGGCCGGCCGGGCCGCCGCGCTCGCCCGGCCTGGCCAGGCGGACGGCTTCGGGCCGCACGCCGATGAAGCCGTCGCCGGCCACAGGCCGGCCCGCGCCTTCCAGCAGCCCGGCGAAGGCCCCGGCCGGCAGGATGTTCATCGGCGGCGTGCCGATGAATTGCGCGACGAAGCGGTTGGCCGGGCGGTCGTACAGGGCCAGTGGCGCGCCTTCCTGCTCGATGGCGCCGTCGCGCAGCACCACCACGCGGTCGGCCAGCGTCATCGCCTCGACTTGGTCGTGGGTGACGTAGATGGTGGTGGCCCCAAGCTCGCGGTGCAGCTTGGCGATCTCCACCCGCGTCTGGCCGCGCAGCGCGGCGTCGAGGTTGGACAACGGCTCGTCGAAGAGGAAGACCTTGGGCTCGCGCACGATGGCCCGGCCGATCGCCACGCGCTGGCGCTGCCCGCCCGACAGCGCCTTGGGCGTGCGTTGCAGGTAGGGCGTGAGGTTCAGGATCTCGGCGGCGCGCTCGACCTTCTCCTTCATCACCTCCTTGCCCACGCCGGCCAGCTTGAGGGCGAAGGACATGTTGTCGAACACCGTCATGTGCGGGTAGAGGGCGTACGACTGGAACACCATCGCCAGGTCGCGCCTGGACGAGGGCAGCCGCGTGATGTCGCGGCCGTCCAGCTCGATCGAGCCCCCGTCCACCGACTCCAGCCCGGCGATCAGCCGCAGCAGCGTCGACTTGCCGCAGCCCGAGGGCCCGACGAACACGACGAACTCGCCCTGGCGGATGGTCAGGTCGATGCCCTTGATGGTGCGGACTTCGCCGAAGTGTTTTTCGATGTTCCGCAGTCTTAAAAACGACATGAATTGATTGCTCCTACTGCCACTGTCATGGGCGGCGCGTGATGCGACCGCCCTTTGCCCGCCAACACCCCTCACCCCTGCCCTCTCCCCGTTCCGGGGAGAGGGAGTTTTCACCCTCGCCTTCGAAGAGAGGTTCTTGCTCCCTCTCCCGCTTGCGGGAGAGGGCGGGGGTGAGGGCGCCGGCGGACCGCTCCCCTACTTCACCGCCCCGAACGTCAACCCCTGCACCAGCTGCTTCTGGCTGAACCAGCCGAACACCACGATGGGCGCGATCGCCATCACCGACGCGGCGGACAGCTTGGCCCAGAAAAGGCCCTCGGGGCTGGAGTAGGAAGCGATCAGCGCGGCCAGCGTGCCGGCCTTGGCAGCGCTGAGGTTGAGCGACCAGAAGGCCTCGTTCCACGACAGCACCAGGCACAGCAGCGCGGTCGACGAGATGCCGCCCATGCCCAGCGGCAGGATGATGTGGCGGCATTCCGTCCAAAGGGAAGCGCCGTCCATGCGGGCCGCCTCCAGGATCTCGGCGGGGATGTCCTTGAAATACGAGTACAGCATCCACACCATGATCGGCAGGTTGGTCATCGTGAAGACGACGGTCAGGCCGGTCAGGGTGTCCAGCAGGCCGCTGTGCTGGGCCATCAGGTAGACCGGCACCAGCGCGCCGACGGCCGGCATCATCTTGGTCGAGAGCATCCACACCAGGACGTCCTTCGTGCGCCGGGTCCGGAAGAAGGCCATCGAGTAGGCGGCGGGCGCGGCGATCAGCAGGCCCAGCAGCGTCGAGGCCACGCTGGTGATCAGCGAGTTCTTCGCGTACAGCAGGTAGTCGCTGCGGCCGTTGACCTCCTCGAAGCTTTCCAGCGTCGGCGCGAACAGCAGCTGCGGCGGCACCGCGATCGCCTGAAGTTCGGTCTTGAAGGCGGTGAGCAGCAGCCACAGCAGGGGGAAGAACAGCAGCAGGCTGACGGCCCAGGCGGCCAGCGCCCTGAGCGCCGCGCCGAGTTTTTGAATCGACATCTTCAGGACTCCAGGTTCTTGCCGACCATGCGGATCAGGAACACCGCGGCCACGTTGGCGATGAGCACCGCGAACAGCGCGCCGGCCGACGCGACACCGACGTCGAAATTCATCAGCGCCTGCTTGAAGATCAGGAAGGCGACGTTGGTGCTGGCGTTGCCGGGGCCGCCGCCGGTGGTGGTGTAGATCTCGGCGAACACGCCGATCAGGAAGATCATCTCGATCATCACCACCACCGCGATCGGCCGTCCCAGGTGCGGCAGGTACAGGTACCAGAACTGCTGCAGCGCGTTGGCGCCGTCCATGCGGGCGGCTTCCAGCTGCTCGCGGTTCATCGACTGCAGCGAGGTGATGAAGATCAGGCAGGCGAAGGGCAGCCACTGCCACGACACCATGACGATCACGGAAAAAAGGGGGAAGTCGGTGAGCCAGTCCACGGGCTGCAGGCCGAAGAACACCGCCACCTGCGCGAGCACGCCGTAGATGGGGTTCATCATCATGTGCTTCCACAGCAGCGCGTTGACCGTGGGCATGACGAAGAAGGGCGAGATCAGCAGCACGCGCACCAGGCCGCGGCCGGGGAAGGGCTCGTTCACCAGCAGGGCCAGCAGGATGCCGAAGGCCACGGTGATGCCGATGACCGCGCCCAACAGGTGCAGCGTGTTGCCGACGGCGACCGCGAAATCGGGTTCGGTGAAGAAGAACCTGAAGTTGTCCAGCCCGGTGAAGGACAGGTCGCCGGGGCGCAGCAGGTTGTAGCGGACGAAGGAGAAATAGACCGTCATCGCCAGCGGCACGATCATCCACAGGAACAAGGTGGTGACGGCGGGCGCGAGCAGGACGCGGGGCAGGAATCGGCTCATCGGGGGTACTTCTGGACGGCGGTTGAGACGGGCCCGCCGCCGGCGCGGGCCGGCGGCAGCGCGAAGGCGGCTTACTTGTAATAGCCCGCCTTGCGCATCTCCCTGTCGGCGGCTTCTTGCGAAGCCTTCAGCGCCTGGTCGACCGTGGCCTTGCCGGCCAGCGCCGCGCTCATCTGCTGGCCCACGGCGATGCCGATCGACTGGAACTCCTCGATGGAGGCGAACTGCACGCCGACGTAGGGGCTCTTCGGCAGGGTGCTGTCGTTCGGGTTGGCGCTGTCTATCGCCTTCTTCTCGGCTTCTGCGAACTTGGCGGCCTTCAGGAACTCGGGCACCTGGTAGGTCGACGAGCGCGTGCCGGTGGGCACCGAGCCCCAGCCGGTCTCGGCCGCCACGAGCTGGATGTACTCCTTCGAGGTCGCCCAGGCGATGAACTTCTGCGCCGCCTCGGGCTGCTTGCTGCTGGACGGCACGCCCAGCGCCCAGGCCCACAGCCAATTGGCGCCCTTGGCCGTCACCGCGGAAGGCGCCTGCGCGTAGGCCACCTTGTCGGCCACCTTGCTCTGCCTGGGGTCGGAGATGAAGGACGCGGCGATCGTCGCATCCACCCACATGCCGCACTTGCCGGCGTTGAACAGCGCCAGGATCTCGTTGAAGCTGTTGGCCGACGAGCCGGGCGGGCCGTACTTGGTGAGCAGGTCGACGTAGAAGGCGATCGCGTCCTTCCAGGGCTTGGATTCGAGCTGGGGCTTCCAGTCCATGTCGAACCACTGGCCGCCGTGGGCGTTGACGATGGTGGTGATCAGGGCCATGTTGTCGCCCCAGCCCGGCTTGCCGCGCAGGCAGATGCCGTACACGCCGGCGGCCGGGTCGTGGATCTTGGCGGCCGCGTCGTACACCTGCTTCCAGGTGGGGCGCTCGGGCATCTGCACGCCGGCCTTG
>CBJNAE010000025.1:0-19430 GCA_966433995.1 uncultured Ideonella sp.
GGTCGGGCTGCTCGACCGGGTGGCGCCGCTGTGCTTCGCGGCGCCGGTCTTCTTCCACGCGGTGCGGTGGTATTTCCGTGTCTGAGGCCGCCCGGCTGGCGACGGTGCAAGCCAAGGGGCCGCGCGCATGACGGTCCAGCGCATCCTCGGCATCGACCCCGGCCTGGTCTGCACCGGCTTCGGTGTGATCGAGGCCGACGGCCCGAAGCTGCGGTACGTCGCCAGCGGCACGATCCGCACCGGCGCGGTCGGCCTGGGCGAGCTGCCTGCGCGGTTGAAGATCATCTTCGAAGGCGTGCGCGAGGTGCGGCGGCGCTACGAGCCCACTTGCGCGGCGGTGGAGATCGTCTTCGTCAACGTCAACCCGCAGTCCACGCTGCTGCTGGGCCAGGCGCGCGGCGCGGCCGTCACGGCGCTGGTGGCCGACGACTTGGCGGTGTCGGAATACACCGCGCTGCAGATGAAGAAAGCCATCGTCGGCCATGGCCACGCCCGCAAGGAGCAGGTGCAGGAGATGGTGATGCGCCTGCTGAAGCTGCCGGGCCTGCCCGGAAAGGACGCCGCGGACGCGCTCGGCCTGGCGATCTGCCACGCCCACGCCGGCGCGTCGTTCGCCGCCATCGGCAAGGCGGCCACGCTGAGCCGGCGCGCGCACGCGCAGTTCAAGGGCGGGCGCAGCTACTGAGCGCCCCCAGGGCCGGGCTCCGCCCGGCCCGCCCCCCGCGGGGGTCAAGGAACTTGGGGCGATCCGGCGTTTCCTTGAGATCGCCGCTTCCCGCCGTCCGCCTCAGCGCGCCGGTTCGGGCGGCTGGGCGATCAGCAGGTCCACCAAGGCGCCGTCGTCCTGGGCGATGCGGATGCGCACCGGCAAGTAGTTCAGCTTGGGCGCCAGCCACACCTCGGCGGCGGTGTCCTTGCTGTCCTTGCCGTCCACCCGCTGGGGCTTGAGGTGCACGGCTTCGACCTTGCCCATCGGCGTGTCCAGGGTTTCCCTGCCCTGGATTTCATAGGCGTAGGCGCTGACGCGCTTGGGCAGCGCCAGCGGGAACTCGGCCCGTGCCTTGCCGGCCGGCGCCACGGCGAAAAGCCGGGCGAGCTGGCCGAACTGGCTGACCGGGTCCTGCACGCCAGCCGGTCGCGCTTCGCGCTGGCCGTCGGCCAGTTCGATCGACGGGCCGTCGAGTTGCAAGGCGGCGCGCCGCTCGCGGCCGAGCACCGGCCGGTTGGACTCTTCATAACGCTCGGGCTCCAGACCCTGCACGCCCAGTTGCCCCTGACTGGACGAGCGCCGTTGCAGCACACCCAGGCCCATGTCCAGGCGCATTGCGTAGCGGGCGCCGTCGAGCTTCCATTGCAGTTCGGCTTGGGCGGGGAAATCGGCGTGGAAATGGGCGCGGCCGGTATAGCGCACGCGGACATCGCCAGGCCAGGGGTGGGAAGTGCCCTGCGCCTCGGGTTTCGCATCGAGTCTGGGCACAGGTTGGGAAGCCGCGACGGCCGGCGGCGCGGCCACCGCCGCCGGCTCGACGAATGCCACCGGCGACTCGGACGCTCGGGCGGCCAGCGCGGGCAGCAGCGCCAGTGCGAACGCTGCGGCGCCGCGGGCCGCCTGGCGCATGCGGAGGAACAGCATCGTCGTCGCCATGCCGTCACCGGTGCTTGAACACGGGCTTGCGCTTGTTGAGGAAAGCGTCCGCGCCTTCTCGCTGGTCCTGCGTGCCGAACAAAGATCGGAAGACATGGCGCTCATAGGCGACACCGTCGCTCAGCGAACTCTCGAAGGAACGGTTGACGCACTCCTTGACCATCATCACGCTCGGGCCGCTGAACTCGCAAACCTGCCGGCCGGCGTCCAACGCGGTGGCCAGCAGCTCGGCCGCCGGCACCACGCGCGACACCAGCCCGGCCCGCTCGGCCTCCTGGGCGTCCATCATGCGGCCGGTCAGCAGCAGGTCCATGGCCTTGGATTTGCCGATGGCGCGGGGCAGGCGCTGCGTCCCGCCCGCACCAGGGGTGAGGGCCAGCTTGATCTCGGGCTGACCGAACTTGGCGTTGTCGGCGGCGATGATGAAGTCGCACATCATCGCCAGCTCGCAACCGCCGCCCAACGCGAAACCGGCCACCGCGCCGATCACAGGCTTGCGCACCTGGAGGACAGCCTCCCAATTGCGACTGATGAAGTTGCCCTTGTAGGCCTGCATGTAGTCCAGCTGGGCCATCGCACCGATGTCGGCGCCGGCGGCGAAAGCCTTCTCGCTGCCGGTGAGCACGATGCAGCCGATGCCCTCGTCCGCGTCGAAGGCGGCCAGCGCCTGGCCCAGCTCGGTCATCAAGGTGTCGTTCAGCGCATTGAGCTGCTTGGGCCGGTTCAGCGCGATGAGGGCGGTCTTCAAAGGGCCTTCGCCGTGGATCTCGGTGATCAAGGTTTCATAGGGCATGGTTTTCTTCTCCGTGGATGGGCGGCCCGCCGGGCGGGAAAGGGGATTATCGGGACGCGGAAAAACCATGGCCGACGGCTGGTCGCGGCGGGCGGCGGCGCCAAGCGCCGCCTATTGCGCCAACTCGGGCCGCTTGTCGATCATCAGGTCAATGTAGGTGTCCTCGCCCTGCTCGATGCGGATGCGCACCGGCAGGTAGTGCAGCTGCGGCGCGAACCAGGCCTGGGCCGCCAGGTCGCGCTCCTTCGCCTCGACCCGCCGGGGCTTGACATGCAGCGCCTGCAGCGGGCCGAAGGGCGTGTGCAGCGTTTCCATTTCCTGGACCAGGTAGGAATAAGCGCGGATGCGGCGCGGGAACGCCAGCGGGAACTCGATCGACTGGCCCGCGCGCAGCAGGCCCGGCTGGGTCGTGAAAAGGTAAGTGAGCTGGACGAACTGGCTGGTGGTGTCCTGCAGGCCGGCCGGGCGCGGCAGGCGCTGCCCCTCGGACAACTCGACCGCCTGGTCGTCGAAACGCAGCGTGACGCGGCGCTCCGACCGGAACGGCACCTTGGTCGCTTCGTCGTAGCGCTCGGGCACCACGCCCTGGGCCTCGATGCGGCCTTGGCTGGTCGCGCGGCGCTGGAACAGGAAGCCCATGCGGACATCCATGTGCATCTGGTAACGGTTGCCCCGGCGCACCCACTCCACGCTGGCGTTGCCGCTGATCTCGCCCTGGTAATAACCGCTGGCGTTGTAACGCACGCGGGTGGACTGCGGCCACACGCTGTCGACGGCTTGCGGGGCGGGCTCCTGCGCGGCGCCGGCCGGCGCCGCGGACGACGCGGACGACGCGGACGACGCGGACGACGCGGCGGTCGAAGGCGGAGAAGGCGCCGGGACAGCCGGCACCGCGGCCGGGGGGGGGACCGGGGCACTGGCGGCGGCGACGGCCGAATCGGCGGGTGGGGGATCGGACGCGGCCGGCCGAGGTGGCTCGACCTGTTCCGCGCCCGCCGGCGACGGCGGCGCCGACGCGGCGGGATCCACCGCCTGCGGCGCATCGGCCGCCGGACCTGTTTCGTCCGGCGGGCGCTGCCTCTTGGCCGCGGACGGCGCGGCGGGCGCGACTCGGCGCGGCGGTGGCGCAGCCGCAACCGCCGGAGCGGGCGCGGCCGGCGCGACCACCATCTCGCGCACATAGCGTACTTCCAGCCGCTCGGGCATGTCGTCGGGGGACGCCTTCAACGCCGCCAGCTGCCCGCCCACCGCATGCACCACGCAACCGTGGACGGCCGCGACCCCCGTCACCAACACGCACCAGGCGGCCGCGGACTTCGCGGTACCCAGGCGCGGCTTCGTCTTCAGGGTTGCCGGCGCAACCATGCCTTGCGCAGCGCCACCGCGGCGCGCGCGGCCAGGGGGGATTCGGTCAACTGCACCGAGGCGTGGAGTTCGCCGTCATGGCTCAGCAGGCTCAGCGGCAGCTGCAGCACGCGCTGGTCGCGGCAGACCAACAGGGTGCTGACCGGCGAGACGTTCAACAGCCGCTGCGCGTCGTCCAGGCGGCGCAAGCGCCAGCCGTCGAGCGCAAGCAGTTCGTCGCCGGGCGACAGGCCCGCCGCCTCGGCGATGCCGCCGCGCAGCACGTGGCTGACCTTGACGCCGGTCAAGGCGCTTTCGCTTACCTTCAGGCCCAGGCGCTGGGCGAGTGTGGCCGGCTGCGCCTGCCAGGCGATGCCGAAGCGTTCCAGCAATTCTTTCAGCGGCAAGTCGCCGGTGCCGTGCACCCAGGCCCGCAGTGCCTCGGCCAGCTCGGCGCCCGACGCGTCCTCCAACGCCCGCAGGATGTCGCCCTCGGCCACCGGTCCGCCGCCGCTGCGCTGCCACAGCAGCCGCATCGCGTCGTCGAGGCTGGCCTGCTTGCCGGAGGAACGCATCAGCAGGTCCAGCGCCAGCGCCACCAGCGAGCCCTTGGCGTAGTAGCTGATGGTGGCGTTGGGCGAGTTCTCGTCCTGCCGGTAGTACTTGACCCAGGCGTCGAAGCTGGACTGCGCGACGCTTTGCACGTGCCGGCCCGGGGTGGACAGCACATTGCCGATGTTCTTGGCCAGCAGCTTCAGGTAGCGCGGCGCGTCGATGAGGCCGGCGCGCAGCAGCAGCAGGTCGTCGTAGTAGGAGGTGAATCCCTCGAAGAACCACAGCAGCTCGGTGTAGTTCTCGCGGCCGTGGTCGTAGGCGGCGAATTCGCTCGGCCGGAGCCGCTTGACGTTCCAGGTGTGAAAGTATTCGTGGCTGACCAGGCCGAGCAGCGTCACGTAGCCGTCGGTGAGTTCGGTGGGTTTGCCCAGCTGCGGCAGGTCGCGGCGCCCGGCGATCAGGGCGGTGCTGTTGCGGTGCTCCAGGCCGCCGTAACCGTCCTCCACCGCGTTGAGCATGAAGAGGTAGCGGTCGAACGGCGGCTTCTTCCTGCCGTGCCAGAAGGCGATCTCGGTTTCGCAGATGCGCTGGGTGTCGCGCAGCAGGCGTTCCCTGTCGAAGTCGGGCCAGGCGCCGGCCACGACGATTTCATGCGGCACACCCTGCGCGGAGAAACGGCCACGCCAGAAACGGCCAAGCTCGACGGGGTGGTCGATCAGGTCGTCGTAGTCGGGCGCCTCGTAGGTGCCGCGCCCGCGGGCGTCCACCTTGAGCGGCTTCATGGCGGTGGCGACTTCCCAGCCCTTGGGCAGGTCGCTGACCTGCATGCGGTGCGGCCCGGCCTCGCGGCCATGCACCTTCAGGAAGAGGCTGGTGCCGTTGAAGAAGCCGCGCTGGGTGTCCAGGAAGGCCGCCCGCACCGAGGTGTCGAAGGCATAGGCGCGGTAGCGCAGGGTGAGGGGCTTGCCGGCGGCGCAATCGGCCTGCCAGCTGGCCTTGTCGAGCTGCCGCAGCGGCACCGGTTTGCCGCCCTGCTCGGCCTGAAGGCCGCTCAGGTGGCGCGAGAACTCGCGGACCATGTAGCTACCGGGGATCCAGACCGGCAAGCTCAGGCCCTGCCCGGGAGCCGGGTTCGCGACGGTGAGGGTGATGTGGAATTCGTGGCTCTGGGCCGATCTGGCGTCAACGCGGTAGGTGATCATGGATCCGTCGTGTTACTGCGGGTTCACGGCCGGTCCGGGCCGCGCATCCCATCCCTGCACAGGGCTCGACAGAATAAGCCACAGTCGCCCCTACCTGACATGAGGAAGGTTTTGAATCCCCCAGGATGAGGGATATGACTCACCTTATTTCGGGATGGACATCAGCTGCCGGCCGCGCCCACGAAACAGCTCAGGCTGGCCACGACGGTGAGCCTGAAACGCAGGGTCAGCCAGGCGGCGGCGCCGAGCACGGGGTAGGTGCGGCGGTCGACCAGGTAGCAGGCCGCCAGCATCACGCCATGCACCACCAGGCCGGCATAGGGCGGCATCATCACCCCCACCCAAGCGGCGGCGCCAGGCAGCACGCCCCACCAGAAGACCGTCTGCGGTGCGTCCGGCTGCCGCATGCCCAGGCCCCAGTGCACGCCGCCGAGGAAAGACAGCACGACCGCCGCGTAGCACGACAGCATCAGCGTGGCATAAGGGTGGGCGTCGGCCCGCACCAGCCAGACCAGCAGGGCGCCCAATATGAAGGGCAGCAGGCCGGCGTAACCGATCTTCAGGGCGGCGGGGCCCGGGTGGGCGGCCGGATGGGCCGGCAGGCCGGATCGCGGTTCGTGTGACGGTTCGGCAGGCACGGCGGCTCCAGTCGGTTGTCGGTCTGATCGGTTCGTCGCCGGCGCCGAGCGGGCCGGGCTGCGCGTCAGCCTTCCTTGCGCAGCGACGGGAACAGGATCACGTCGCGGATGCTCGGCGAATCGGTGATCAGCATCATCAACCGGTCGATGCCGATGCCGCAGCCGCCGGTGGGCGGCATGCCGTATTCGAGCGCGCGGATGAAGTCGGCGTCGAAGTACATCGCCTCCTCGTCGCCGGCCTCCTTGTTGGCCACCTGGGCCTGAAAGCGCGCGGCCTGGTCCTCGGCGTCGTTCAGCTCGGAGAAGCCGTTGGCGTATTCGCGGCCGGTGATGAAGAGCTCGAAGCGCTCGGTGATCGCCGGGTTGGTGTCGGAGGCGCGGGCCAGCGGCGACACCTCGACCGGGTAGTCGATGATGAAGGTGGGTTGCCAAAGCTTCTCTTCGACCGCCGCCTCGAACAGGCCGAACTGCAGCTCGGGCAGCTTCCAGTGCGCGGGCGCTTCTTCGCCAAGGGCCTTCAGGCGCGCGCGCAGCACGCCGGCGTCGTCGGCCTCGGCGGCGGTCAGCCCGGCGTGGGCGACAAGGGAGTCGCGCACCGACAGCCTGGCGAAGGGCTGGTCCAGGTGCACCGGCTGGCCGGCGTAGGTGATGGCCGCCGACCCGGTGGCTACCAGGGCCGCGTGGCGCAGCACCTGCTCGGTGAAGTCCATCAGGTCGTGGTGGTTCCAGTAGGCCGCGTAGAACTCCATCATCGTGAACTCCGGGTTGTGCCGGACGCTGATGCCTTCGTTGCGGAAATTGCGGTTGATCTCGAACACCCGCTCGAAGCCGCCGACGATCAGCCGCTTGAGGTAAAGCTCGGGCGCGATGCGCAGGAACATCTCCTGGTCGAGCGCGTTGTGGTGGGTGACGAAGGGCTTGGCGTTGGCGCCGCCGGGGATGGGGTGCAGCATCGGCGTCTCGACTTCGAGGAAGCCGTTGTCCACCATGAAGCCGCGGATCGCGCTGACGGCCTTGCTGCGGGCGGCGAAGCGGGCGCGGGCCTGTTCGTCGGTGATGAGGTCGACATAGCGCTGGCGGTACTTCTGCTCCTGGTCGGCCATGCCGTGGAACTTGTCGGGCAGCGGCCGCAGGCTCTTGGTCAGCAAGCGCAGCGCGGTGACGCGCACCGACAGCTCGCCGGTCTTGGTCTTGAACAGCGTGCCTTCCGCGCCGAGGATGTCGCCCAGGTCCCAGTGCTTGAAGGCGGCATAGGCCTCTTCGCCCAGCGCGTCTTTCGTGACGAACAGCTGCAGCCGGCCGGTGGCGTCCTGCAGCGTGCCGAAGCTGGCCTTGCCCATCACCCGCTTGAGCATCAACCGGCCGGCCACCTTCACCGCGACCGGCTCGGCGGCCTCCAGTTCCTCGGCGCTGCGTGCGCCGAAGCGTTCCGCCAGCGCCCGCGCATGGTCGGTGGGCTTGAAATCGTTGGGGAAGGCCACGCCTTGGCGGCGGATGGCGGCCAGCTTCTCACGGCGTTCGGTGATGAGCTGGTTCTCGTCGGTGGTGGGGGTCATGCGGGCCTTGTGCTCAGCGGCGGCTTGGGGAAACGGCGATTTTAGGTGGAGGCGCGCCGCACGGCCCCCGGGCGCCCGGCAGGCTTTAAAGTGCCGGCCGAGACACCGCGGCCCCGCTGCACGAGCCCCCAATGAGAATCCTCGCCTTCCCCCACTTCGGCATCGCCTACAACGATTCCTTCTACGCCGCGCTGCAAGCCCAGGGCGTGCGGGTCGAGACCGGCGTCTGGGCCGGCGGCTGGCTGGCGCGCAACCTGCGCGGCGACGATGTCGTGCACATCCACTGGCCGTCCTTCATGTACACCGCCCAGGGCAGCCTGCGCGGCGTGGCGTCTGGCTTCCTGCGCTTCGTGCTGCTGTTCGCGCTGGTGCGCCTGAAGACCCGCCACATCTGGTGGACGGCCCACAACCTGATGCCCCATGACCGCTGCCGCTTCCCGGTGGTCGACACCTGGGCGCGGCGCTGGCTGATCCGCCTCGCGTCGGTGGTCTGGGTGCATGGCGAGCAGGCCGAGGCGGTGCTGGTGGAGCGTTTCCCGTCGGCGCGGTGCAAATGCCGGCGCATACCGCACGGTCACTGGATCGGGCACTACCGGCCCGACCACACCCGGGCGTCCGCCCGCCGGGCCCTCGGCATCGACGACGGCGCGTTCGTCTACCTGTTCTTCGGCCAGATCAAGCCGTACAAGAACCTCGAAGGCCTGATCCGCGTGTTCAAGCAGAGCGCGCCTCGGGATGCGCTACTGCTGGTGGCGGGCCGGTTCTCCGACAGCGCCTACCAGGCCCGCGTGGAGGCCGCCGCCGGCGGCGACCCGCGCATCCGGCTGGACGCCCGGTTCGTGCCGGACGAGCTGGTCTCGGCCTATGTCGCGGCGAGCGACACGCTGTGCATCCCCTACCGGGAGATCCTCACCTCGGGCACCGCGATGCTGGCGATGTCGTTCGGCAAGCCGGTGGTGTCGATCAACCGCGGCTTCCTGCGCGACGTGGTCACGCCGCAGTCCGGCATCCTGATCGAGCCCGGCGACGACGGCGCCCTGGCCCAGGCCTTGAAGGACGTGCGCGACCGCGCCTGGAGCGCGCAGGACATCCTCGCGCACGCCCGCCAGTTCAGCTTCGAGCAGGCCGCGCTGCGGTGCATCGAATGCGCGCCGGGGCTATCCCCGGCGCGTTGACCGCCGGGCACGCGAAATGGGCGCGGGGCCGTCGCGCCGCCGCCCTCAGGGCCACTCGCGCCGGTGCGTCAACGCCGGCAACTGCGCCCTCACCTGGGCCAGCCGCTCGGCCTTGACCTCGGCCATCGCGACGCCCTCGCCTTCCGGCAGCACCGCCAGCACCTCGCCCCAGGGGTCGATGACCATGCTGTGGCCCCAGGTGCGGCGGCCGTTGGGGTGGCGGCCGCCTTGCGCGGGCGCGACCACGTAGCACTGGTTCTCCACCGCGCGCGCGCGCAGCAGCAGCTCCCAGTGCGCCTGGCCGGTGGTGTAGGTAAAGGCAGCCGGCACGGCGAGCAGGCCGCAGGGCGGGTCCATCATCCGCCGGTAAAGCTCGGGGAAGCGCAGGTCGTAGCAGACGCTCAAGCCCATGCGCCAGGCTTCGCCGCCGACCTGCATCTCGCAGGCCACGGCCGACCGGCCGGCCTGAAGCACCTGGCCTTCGTCGTAGCGCTCCTGGCCGTTGTCGTAGCAGAAGAGGTGGACCTTGTCGTACCGCGCGGCCACCCGGCCCTCGGGCGAGAAGACGATGCTGGCGTTGTAGACGTGGTCGGCGTCGGAGCCTCGGATGGGCACGGTGCCGCCGAGGATCCACAAGCCGTGCTCGCGCGCCAGCGCGGCCAGCCGGTGCTGGACCGGCGCCTCGGCGCCGGGGGCGTCGCCCACCGCGACCGCCGGCTCGCCGAGCGCGAGCTTGTCGCGGTCGTGCGCGCCCATGAAGCAGAAGTACTCGGGCAGCGCCGCGAGCGACGCGCCCTGCCGCGCCGCCTGCCGGACCAGCTCGGCGGCTTTGCCCAGGTTGAGTTCGACGTCGGGGGTGGACACCATTTGCAAGGCGGCGATGTGCATCGTTCGGAACTCCACGGAGGTTGGGGGGAAGGCGGTGTTTGCGGATGATGCCGCGCCCGGCGGCGTGGCGCAGGCTTGGTTTCAAGGCTTGGTCTTTGCGCCGGCTTCCGACGCAGGGGAAGCCGCGCGGGAAGACGGCTCCGCGGCGCCATCGGCCTGCGGCGGCGGCGTGTGCTGCACCCGGTTGACCTTGGGATCGGCCCACGGGCCGGTGATGTGGAACTCGCGGGTGTTGGCTTCGGTCAGCGGTTTGCGCAGGAACATCTGCGCCAGGAAAGAGCCCAGGCCCACCGCGGGGTTGATCACGGCGTAAGCCAGTGAGGCGGTGCCGGCGTTGATCTCGGGCACCACGAAGACGCGCAGATCCTGCGTTTCGTCGACCAGGCTGGCCTTGCCTTCCATCAACACCGCCGCCTGCACGCCGCGCATGCGCAGGTTGTTGGTGGAAGCCACGCCCTGGCTCATGCTGACGTCGCCGGTGAGGTTGTCGAAGGCGAAGCCGTCCTGGAACACGTCGCGGAAATCCAGCAGCAGGCGGCGCGGCAGCGACTGCAGGCTGAGCACGCCCAGCAGCCGCGCGGCGCCGGGCTCGGCCTTGAGGAACTGGCCCGAGCCCATGTCGACGGTCATCTGGCCGCTCATGCTCAAGGGATCGGGGCTGAAGGGCGAGCCGTTCCAGGCCAACCGGCCCGCCAACTCGCCCTTGCCGCCGCGCACGGTCTTGGCGTGGCCGAGCCGTTCGAGCAGGGCACCCGCGTCGTCCACCTGCAGCTTGAAATCCATCTGGGTCTGGCGCGCCGGGCCCGTCCGGGCCGACCCGCCGAAAACCGCGGCGGCGCCGCCCGGCGCCTGCCAATGCCCGGTGGCCGACAGCCTGGCCTCCGGCGTGGTCAGGGCCAGGCGCTGCATCTGCCAGTCGGCCACCGGCCCGCGGGCGGAGACAGCGTTGCCGGCGTGGCTGGCCTGCACTTCGAGGCGGCCCAGCCGGCGGCCGCGCAATTCGAAGTCTTCGACCACGACATCGAGCGCGGGCATCTCGCCGCCACTGTTGCCGCTGTTCGCGTTGGCGGAAGCGGCGACGGCGTCCGCGGCCGGGCCGCCGCCAGCAGGCGCGCCGACCGACAGGCGGGACAGTCGCGCATGCACCCGGCCCGCCTGCTGGGGCGCGGCCGGGCGCCACAGCACTTCGCCCTGGGCCTGCCGGGCATCGACGGCCACGCGCCATTCGCCGCCTTCCCAGCGGGCCTGCGCGTCGACATCGTTCAGGCGCATCAGGCCGTAGGTCAGCTCCTGGGCCTGCACCTGAAACTGGCCCGGCGCATAACCGGAAGGGCCGCCCCAGCCGGCGGGCGAAACCGGGGCGCCGTCCGCACCGCCGGCCATCCCCGCACCGAGCACCTTGCCGGCCACCGCCGACCATTCGTCCAGGTTGACCGCCGCAGAAGGCAGCGCCAGGCGCGCCGCCACGCCCGCGGAGGGCATCGCGGGCGCCGCCGAGCCGATGCCGACCGCGCCGCGCAGCACCCGCGGCTGCCCCTGGGGTTCGTCGGCCGGCCACTCGCGGACGTACTGGGCCTGCAGCACCGAACCGACATCGAGCTTCAGGCTGTCCTGGGCGGCCCTGGCGACGCCGGCCGCAGACTCGCCGGCCGCGGCCGCCTCCGGCGGTAGCAGGCGGGTCTGCAAGCGCAGCGGCCAGGCTGCATCGGCCGGCTTGGCCAGGGGCGCCGGCAGTTGCGAAGCCCAGCCGACCAGGTTGCTGCTGAGGTTCAGTTCGGTATGCCCGGCGACCACGCCGAGGTCCAGGCGGTAGCTGGCCTGGCCGGAGAAACTCGCCGCCAGCCGCGACAGCGTGGCCAGCTCGGGCGCCCGCTGCAGCGCTTCCGCCGTGGCCACGCCTTGGCCGGTGATGCGCACGCTGCGGTCCAGCTGCGTGCCGCCGGAGAAGCTGGCGTCCCCACCCAGCAACCGCGCGGTAGCGCCCACGACGGCGAATCCGGTGTTCGAGAAATCGACCCGGCCTTGCGCGGCGCCGAGCAAGGGCAACTCGGGCTGCAGCCGCAGGTCGTTGCCCGACAGCAGGACGCTGCCTTTGACGGCGGTGGCGGCCATGTCGAAGACCGGCAAAGTGAGATTCAGCTTCAGGTCGGCCACGCCGCTGGCGGTGGCCCGGCCCAGTGCATGGTTGGTCCACTGGCCCACCGGCGAGGTTTCGACGAATCGCAGCATGTTCGACAACTCGCCCCGGCCTTCGCCGGCGATCTGCAGCGTGGTTCGGCCTTTCTGGGTGAGGTCGCGCACCTGGCCGTTGACCCTGTCCAGCGAAACGCCCATGACCCGCGCCCTCGCATCGCGGATCTCGAGCAGGTCGCGGTCGATCACCACTTCGCCGTTGAGGTCGGTGAAAGCCGGCCACGGCGACGTCCAGGCCGGCGTGTCGCCATGGGCCGGCGTGTTCGGCACATAGGCCAACGTCGCGTCGCGCACCTTGCCGGCGATGCGGAATTCGCCTTCGGCGGCGGTGCGCGCCTTGGTGAACGGGAACTCGGCCAGATCGCCCCGCACCCGCACCGACACCTGGCCCATGCGGCCGCGATTCAACGCATTCGCGAGGTAACCGCGCACCGCCTCGGGGATGCGCTGCGGCAGGTAGCGCGCCACTTGCGAGACGTCGCCCTCGGACAGCCGGCCTTCCAGCTGCAGGTGGCCGGGCAGGCGCAGGCCTTTGCCGAAGCCGGCGGCGCCGTCGCCGGTGCGCCAGGTCCCGGAGACCTCGCCCTGCATGTCCGCGTTGGCGAACTGCGCGTGGTTCCATTGCAGCGTCAGGCGCGGCGGGCCGTCCTTTTCCTTGGCGGGCTCGATGCGCCAGGCCAAGTCGGCCGAGAAGCTCTGCAGCGGCACCGCAGGTTCGGCGAACACGCCGGGCAGTTCGATGCGCCCGTCCTGGAGGGAGACCTTGGCGCTGCCGCCGGACTGGTCGGCGTCGATGTCCAGCTGCGCGTTGTGGATGCCGGGCCGGCCGACGCCGTGGGCGTCTTCCGCCGGCCTGGCCTGCAGCGACAGCGCCTGCAGGCGGCCTTTCAGCTGGTAAGCGGCGGGCGCCTTCGCCTCGCCCTGCCAGCGCAAGTCCAGGTCGCGCAGCTGGCCTTGCGGCTCGGTCTCTCGAAGCAGCCGGTTGACCGCGTCGCCCAGCGGAAGCCGGGTGGCGATCTGCGACAGCAGCCTCAGGTCGAAAGCGCTCGCGGTCACCTGCCCGCCGGTCGCCGGCGCGTCCGGGGCGCGCTGTTGCTGCTGGAGCTTGACCGACGCGTCGGCCGCCGGCCAGTGGAGGCCGTCCTGGGTGGTGAAGGCCAGTTGCTTGACGTCGAACTGAAGCTCGGAGGCGCCGCGCCGCGCCAGTAGCCGCCCCTGCACCTCGCTCAGCATGAGGGGCTCCAGCTCCGGCGACAGGCGGGCCGAGACCTCCCGCAGCGCCAGGTCGAGCGTCGCGGACTCCGGCCGGCCGTGGCGCCATTGCGCCCAGCCGCGCAAAGCGCCGCGGCCTTCTTTCAGCTCGAAAGGCAGGTCCATGTGGCGTCCGAGTTCGCGCACGTCGGCCTCCGGCAGGTCGGCATGGGCCTGGCCCGTCCAGCGCTCCCATTGGCCGGCGCGCGCCAGCAGCGGCTGCGTGAAACGCCCGCGCAGGCTGAACCGCCGGCCCCAGCCTTGCGGCGGCGTGGCGTCCAGGCGCATCTCGTGGCGGCGCAGGCCGTTGCGCATCACCAGTTGCACGTCGGACAAGAGCAGGGGCGGCGCCTGGCGCTGCTCGTCGACCCAGCGCACGCTGCCGTCGCGGATGACGAACTCGTGCTGCCTGAGCAGCCAGTCCGCCCCCGAACGGCGGCCGGTGTCGTCCGACGGCGGCGACAGACCTGCCACGAAGACGCGGCCCGCGGCGTCGCGCCGGACTTCCAGGCGGGGGCCGTCGAGGATCAACTGCTCGAAGCGCAACTCCAGGCGAAGCAGCGAATGCGGCGACAGCGCAGCCGTGACGCGCGGCAACACCAGCGCCGGCTGGCCGCGGGCGTCCAGGAGCGTCACTTCGTTGAGTTCGATCGACGGCACCCAGCCCCTGGAGCGCACCTGGATGCTTCCGAGCTTGACGGGTACCCCCAAAGCGCGGGTGGCCTGGGTTTCCAGGGGGCCACGCCATTGTTCAATGTGCGGCAAAATTCCCCAATGGAGGGTGAGCCAGGCCACCAGGACCAAGCCCCAAGCCGCCAACAACAACCCCAACACAAGGCGGGCGCACCATTTCGTCGAGCGCCACAGCAGCCGCGCGGGCATCAACAGCCTGGCGACGGCGCGGCGCGGCGAGAAGGCGGTCTGGCGGGCGGGCGAAATGCGGGACATGAAGCAATCGATGCGAAGAAGAAGTCAAGCTGGATCGACACGGAGCCCCGGGCGGTCGCGTCAGCATCGGCAACAACTGCCGCGCGCCACGGGCGTGCCCATGTCCCCAAACTACCGGGTGCCGCCTTGTGGTTCGCTTGGCACCCGCCGGCCCGTCCCACGGCTCGGCGGCGCGCCGGGCAATCTAGCACAGCGGCTCCCGGACCAGGCGCCCGGGATGCCGGGTAGACAGCGATGAGCCGCCCAGGTTCCCCGGCGACCCCACCGGCCACCGCCGCCCGCGCGGACCACAGCCGCTTCGTGCAACGCATCCGCCGGCGTTACGCCGCCGAACTGCCCCTGCTGCCGCCGGGCCTGCCCAGGCGCGAGCAGGTCGCCGGCCTGGTCGCCACGCTGCTGGACGGCGGCCGCGACCTGCCCAGCGCGCTGCGCGTGGCGCGCCACCTGGTGTTGGAGCGCCTGGCGGTGCTGGACATCGAGGGCGGCGCCGCGATGCAGGACATCACCCTGAGCATGACCGAGCTCGCCGAGGCCGCGCTCGACCTGGCCCTGGCCCACGGCCGCGCGGCGCTCGACCTCAAGCACGGCACCCCGCGCAACGGGCAGGGCGGGCGCATCGATTTCTGGGTGGTCGGCATGGGCAAGCTCGGCGCGCGCGAACTGAACGTGTCGTCCGACATCGACCTCATCTACGTCTATGAGGAAGACGGCCAGACCGACGGCCCCAATCCCATCACTGCGCACGAATATTTCGTGCAGCTGGCGCACAAGCTCTACGCGCTGATCGGCGACACCACCGACGACGGCCAGGTCTTCCGCGTCGACCTGGCGCTGCGCCCGAACGGTAATTCCGGCCCGGCCGCCGTCAGCATGGCGATGCTGGAGGAATACCTGCAGGTGCAGGGTCGCGAATGGGAGCGCTTCGCTTGGCTCAAAAGCCGCGTCGTCGCGCCGCGCAACAGCGTGGTCGACGGCCGCGCGCTGCCGCTGCGCTCGCTGATCACCGCCTTCGTCTATCGGCGCTACCTCGACTACGGCGTGTTCGAGAGCCTGCGCCAGCTGCACCGCAAGGTGCGCGACGAGGCCCAGCGCCGCGCCGCCGGCCGGCCGGAACGCGCCAACGACGTCAAGCTCTCGCGCGGCGGCATCCGCGAGATCGAATTCGTGCAGCTGCTGCTGGTGGTGCGCGGCGGGCAATTCCCTGAGATCCGCACCCGCTCCACGCTCAAGGCGCTGGACAAGCTTTCCGCCGGCGGCCTGATCGGCGCAGAGCAGGCCCGCAAGCTGGCCGACGCCTATGTCTTCCTGCGTCGGCTGGAGCACCGCATCCAGTTCCTCGACGACCAGCAGACCCACCTGCTGCCCGGCGCCGACGCCGACCTGCGCTGGATCGCGGAGAGCCTGGGCACGCCGTGCAGCGCCGACGCCTGCCTGCTGCTGGACCGCCTGGGCGAGGTGCGCGAGTTCGTCGCCACCGAGTTCGACGCGCTGCTCAGCGAAGGCAAGTCGCCCTCCGGCGCGGCGGCGCCCACCGAATGCCGCGGCCGCGGTTGCGGGCAGACGCCGGTGCCGGTGGACAGCGAAAGCTTCATCGAGCGGCTGCCGCCCGAGCTGGCCGAACGCGTCAAGTCCTGGTGCGCGCAGACCCGCGTGCGCAGCCTGCGCGACGACAGCAAGCTGCGCCTGGCCAAGCTGGTGGGCCGCTCTGCGCAGGCCGTCGCGGCGGGCCGCTGCGGCATGGACGCGGTGCTGCACTTCGTCGACTGGCTCGACCCGCTGCTGCGCCGCGAGAGCTACCTCGCGCTGCTGGTCGAGCGTCCCGAGGTGCACCAGCGCCTGCTGCACCTGCTGGGCGCCGCGCGCTGGCCGATGCGCTACCTGCTGCGCCACCCCGGCGTGATCGACGAGCTGGCCGACGAGCGGCTGCTGCACCGCCGCGTCGACACCGCCGAATTCCTCGCCGAGCTGGAGGACCGCCGCAGCGCCTGGGAGCGCTCCGGCGAGGCCCACGAAGAAGCGCTGATCGACACATTGCGGCGCGCCCACCACGCCGAGCTGTTCCGCACGCTGGTGCGCGACGTCGAAGGCCGCATCACGGTCGAGCAGGTCGCCGACGACCTCTCCGCGCTGGCCGACGCCACGCTGGACTGCACGCTGCGCTGGACCTGGCAGCACCTGCGGCAGGCCCACCGGCAAGAGCCGCGATTCGCCGTCATCGCCTACGGCAAGCTCGGCGGCAAGGAACTGGGCTACGGCAGCGACCTCGACCTCGTCTTCGTCTACGACGACAGCATGGAGGAAGACCCGGACCACGTCGCCGAGGTCTACGGCGCCTACGTGCGCAAGCTGATCAACTGGCTGACGGTGCGCACCGCCGCCGGCGAGTTGTTCGACATCGACACCGCGCTGCGGCCCAACGGCAACGCCGGGCTGCTCGTGACCTCGATCGCCGCCTTCGAGAACTACCAGACCGGCCGCGGCAGCAACACCGCCTGGACCTGGGAACACCAGGCCCTCACTCGCGCCCGCCTGTGCGCCGGCCACGCCGGCCTGGGCGAACGCTTCGAGGCCGTGCGCCGCGCCGTGCTATGCGCGCCGCGGGTCGAGGCCGACTTGCGCGCCGAGATCCAGGCCATGCGGGAGAAGGTGCGCGCCGCCCACCCGGTCAAGGGCGGGCTGTTCGACGTCAAGCACAGCCCGGGCGGCATGATGGACGTCGAGTTCTGCGTGCAATTCCTCGTGCTGGCGCACAGCGCTGCTCACACCGCCTTGCTGGCCAACGCCGGCAACATCGCGCTGCTCAAGGCGTCGGAATCCTGCGGGCTGTTGCCCCAGGGGATCGGCAGCCGGGCCGCCGACGCTTACCGCGAACTGCGGCGCGCGCAGCACAAGGCTCGGCTGAACGAACAGTCCACCCAAGTGCCGCCCGAGCCGCTGGCCCCGCAGCGCGAATCGGTGCTGGCGCTGTGGCGCGCGGTCTTCGGCTGAAGGTCGGCGGCCCGGCGCCCGCCTGGATGACGCTGGGCCTGCTGCTCGGCTCCGCCTCCCTGGCGGCCTGGGCCGCGCACGCCTGGGGGTGGGTGGACCGCACCGCGATCGATTGGCAACCCGCCCTCTGGGCCGCTGAACCCTGGCGACTCTTCACCGCCGCCGCCGTCCATTACAGCCCGATGCACCTGGGCGGCAACCTGCTGGCCTTGCTGCTGGTCGCGCTGCTGGGCATGGCTTCCGGGCTACCGCCGCGCTGCGCCGCGGCCTGGCTGCTCGCGATGCCGCCGTGTCACCTGGCGCTGCTGGCCCGGCCCGACGTGCTGCATTACGGCGGCTTGTCCGGCGTCCTGCACGCCGGCGTGGCGGTGGCGGTGGCGCAGCTGCTGGCCCAGGGCCGGCGCGCCGAGCGGCGCATCGCGGCGGTGTTGGGGGCGGGGCTGCTCGCCAAGGTCATCTCCGAAACCCCGTGGAACCCGGCGGGACTGCGCGAAGTGGCGGGCTGGGACATCGCCGTGGTGCCCTGGGCGCACGCCAGCGGCGCGGTCGCGGGCCTCGCGGTCATGCTGGCGTGGGTCGCCGCGGGCAGGCTCCGCCGCGTGCGAAGGGACGCGAGCCGTCCGGATTGACCGGTCGACCGAGCCGCAAGGCAGCATTGCGCCTTTCGGTGGCAATGCCCCGCCCCGCCGCTCTTAGACTGCCGCGGCCCCGCCCGGGCGAACTTCGGACCAGGAGACCATCCCATGATCACGCTGTGCGGCACCCCGATTTCCAACTACTACAACAAGGCCAAGCTGGCCCTGCTCGAAAAGGGCATCGACTTCACCGAGGAGTTCGTGGCCCCCGGCTCCGCCGAGCCATCGGCGCGGCGCGATTCGCCGATCGGCAAAGTGCCCCACCTGCGCACGCCGCAGGGTCCGATGAGCGAGAGCCAGGCCATCCTCGACTACCTGGAGGCGCTGCGCCCCGACCCGCCCCTGCTGCCGCAAGAACCCTACGCGCTGGCCAAGGTCAAGGAGCTCTGCATGTTCATCGACCTGAACCTGGAGCTGGTGGCGCGGCCGCTCTACGGCCAGGCCTTCTTCGGCGGCTCGGCCAGCCCGGAGACCCTCGAGCGCGTCGGGCCGCTGCTGAAGAAGAACCTGGAAGGCTTCCAGCGGCTGGCCCGCTTCGAGCCTTATGTCGCCGGCGCCGCCTTCACCCAGGCCGATTGCTGCGCCTGGGCATCGCTGCCGCTGCTGGGGCTCACCACCCAGGCCATCTACGGCCAGGACTTCCTGGCCGAGGCCGGCATCGACATCAAGCCCTATGCCCAACTCATCGAACAGCGCGCCAGCGCCCAGCGCGTGAAGGCCGACCGCCAGCAGGCACAGAAGGCGATGATCGCCCGCCAGCAGCAGAATCCCCAGGGCAAGCCCGACTACATGCCGCGGTGACACGCACGCGTTCCCGGCGGAAAGGAAAAAGACAAAGCCCGCTCGAAGCGGGCTTTGTCGTCGACGAAGGCGGATGGAGGGGCCGGCCGGTCAGCCCGCCTGCCCGGCCACCCGGGGCGACGCGGCCGCGAGGGAGGCGGTGACTTCCTTGCGGAAGCGGTTGAGTTCCTGAACGCTGGCGAAGCTGCGCTCCATCAGCAGGCTCATGTTGTGCAGGATGCGCTCGACCACCTTGTTTTCCCAGACCGCGTCGAACTGGATCTGCTTGTCCAGCCATTGCTCCAGCCATTCCGGGTTGGGCAGGCGGCTTTGCACCGTGTCGCGCGGGAACAGTTTCTCGTTGACGTGCAGGTTGGTGGGGTGCAGCGCCTGCGCGGTGCGGCGCGCGCTGGCCATGAGCACGCCGACCTTGGCGAAGGCGGCGCGGGCCTCGTCGCCGAACTTCTGCATCGCGCGCTTCATGTAGCGCAGGTAGGCGCCACCGTGGCGCGCTTCGTCGCGGGCCAGAGTCTCGTAGATGGCCTTGATCACGGGCTCGGTGTGCCACTCGGCCGCGCGGCGGTACCAGTGGTTCAGGCGGATCTCGCCGCAGAAATGCAGCATCAGCGTCTCCAGCGCCGGGGCGGGGTCGAACTCGAAACGCACTTCGTGCAGTTCCTGTTCGCTGGGCACCAGTTCGGGGCGGAAGCGGCGCAGGTATTCCATCAGCACCAGGGAGTGCTTCTGCTCCTCGAAGAACCAGACGCTCATGAAGGCGGAAAAATCGCTGTCGTCGCGGTTGTCGCGCAGGAACATCTCGGTGGCCGGCAGCGCGGCCC
>CBJNAE010000026.1:0-19422 GCA_966433995.1 uncultured Ideonella sp.
GGCGCAGGCCAGCGCGCCTGCGGCCGCGGCGAGTTGCACGCCGGCGGCCCAGGGATGGTGGTCCATCCAGGCCCCGGCCCAGAGCGCCGCCGCGGCGGCCGACTGGGCCACCGCCAAGTCGATGAAGACCACGCCGCGGGACAGCACCTGGCCGCCCAGCGGCGCCAGTGCCAACACACCGAAAAGCAGCGCCAGCGCGGGCGCCAGGAACCACAGCGCCATCGCGCCGTCTTGCCCCGGCATGCTTCAGCGCCCCGCCGCGCCGAGCAGCGCCGCGAGCATCCGGTCGAACCAGGTGCCGAGCGCATCCGGTTGGTCCGCGTCAGACACGGTCGCGGGCAAGGCCAGCACCGGTACGCCACCGCCCAGCTGCGCGGCCAGCCATCGGGCCGACCGCGGGTCCTGGTAACTGGAGACCACGATCGCCATCGGCGGGCTGGCGCGCAGCGGCGCCAGCAGGCGCTGCAAATGGCCCGGCGTGGGCGCCATGCCGGGCTGCGGCTCCAGGTCGGCCGACTGCTCGATGCCCAGCCAATGCCAGAGGTAGCGGTGACTGCCGTGCTGGGCCGCCACCGCCCTGCCCTTCAGCGGTGCGGCTTGCCGTTCCCAATCCTGGATGCGCGCCATCCATCCGGCTTCGAACTCCGCGTGGCGCTGAACGATGATCTGCTTCTGCGCGGGCAGCAGCGCTTGCAGGCGGGCCGACAGCGCGCCGGCCACGGCCAGCAGCCGGCGGGGGTCGGCGTGCAGGTGTGGGTTGCCTTCGGCGTGCACATCGCCCTGGAACGGGTTGGCCACCGCGCCGGGCCGGGCGTCGAGCAGGCCGACCTGGTCCGCCGCGAGGAAGAGGCCGGGCGCGCCGTCCTGCACCTTGGGGTTGCCCGAGCGCTGCTGCAGCATCGGCAGCCAGCCGGCTTCCAACCCGGCACCGGTGCACACCGCCAGATCGGCCGCACGCAGCGCGGCGATCAAGGCCGGGCGGGCTTCGATGTGGTGGGGGTCCTGCCCGGCATGGGTGGCGGCGAAGACCCGGGCCTGCGGCAGCAGAACCCTGGCCAGCGCCGCCCACTCGGGCTCGCAGGCGAACACGTTCTGGGCCGTGGCAGGGCCGGCGCCCACCAGACATGCGCAGGCGAGCAGCAGCGAAGCGCCGAAACGGCGCGCCCGACGTTCAATAGGAATGCGCACCATGGGCTCCGAAGGAAAGGATGTATTGCAGCTGGACCGACCGCGGCGCCGGCGCTTCGATGCCCTGGGCATCGCGCTGGCGCGTGAATTGCAACCGCAGCGACTGCAGGTGGCTGGGCTTCCAGGCCAGCATCGCGGCCTGTTCGCGCAGCCGGCCGGCGTGGAAATGGTCGCCGTGCGGCACACGCACGCGCAGCCGGTCAGTGCGCGCGCCGGCTTCCCACGAGGGCGCGAAACGCCACACCGCGGCGAGCGAGCCGGCCTCGTGGCGGTCCGAGGAGCGGGCATGGCGGTTCAAGCCCGCCACGCGGGCCCATTCCGCGTCGATGCGCAACTGCCGCTGGCGGTTGTTGCCGCCGGGCGCCCATTTCCAGGTGAAGTCGGCCATGTCGACGCGGCGGCCGCTGAAGGCCGCGCCATGGGCGTGCGAATGGCCATGGCCGTGGTCGTGGCCCGCCTCGGCGTGGCCGGCCTCGTCTTCCACCTCGGCTTCGCGGCGGTTGCGCAAGTGGGAGAGTCCAAGCTGCCAGCTGTGCTCGGTGCCGATGTCGCCGCCGAGCCTGGCGGTGAGCGTCGTCGCGCCCGGGTCGCCTGCATCGTTGGCCGCCTCTTCCACCAGCCGCCTGCCGCGGAAGGCTTCGGCGCCGAGTGCCAGGTAGAACGGCGTGGGCGCCGTCCAGTTCAGCCGCAGGCCGTCGTCGAACCAGTGGCCGCCGAGGAAGGCGCGGTAGAGCAAGGGCCGCTCGACGAAATCGTCGGCGTGCGGATGCTGCTCGTTCAACCGGCCGATCTGCGAGCCGAAACGGCCGGCCCGCGCCTGCAGGCCCGCCGGCAGGCTGCGCGTCTGGACCCAGGCTTCTTCCAGCTCCGCCTCGGTGCGGCCATCGTGGCGGTGCACCGCGAGGCCCACCTGGGCGCTGAAATGCCGGCCGAGCGGGCCGCGTGCCACGGCGTCGCTGTGGCCCAGCGCCAGCCCCTGCTCGCGCTGGCCCAGGGCCAGCGGGCGCGTGGTGTGGCCGAGGTCGACGACGGCGCCGAATTCCCATCCCTTGGCGGGCTTCGGTCCCGCGGCGCTTGCCGTCGACTCCTGGGACTGGGCCTGCGCCGACAGCGCGCACCACAGCACCGCCGCTGCGCCCACACCGTTGCGCCGGATGCGCGCGCGCTTCATCGCTTGATGCCCAGCCAGACCGCGTAGGCGGGCACATGCCCCAGGTCGCGCCGCGCGGCGATGGCCTGGGTGGCGCTGTTCACCACCACCAGTTGCCTGGCGACCGGGTCGGTGAGGTAGACCTCGTCGCGCGCGCCGTTGGCGGTGAAGGCCGGGAATGGCGCCGCCGCGGGCATGGCCGGCACCGCGCCGGCGATGCGCGCGGCATTCACCCAGGCGCCGCCCTGGCGCTGGAACACCGTCAACGCGCCCAAGTCGTCGAGGATGTAGAAGCGCGTGCCACTGCGATCGAAGCCATGGGCGCGACGCACGCGGCCGGTGTCCCAGCCGGCGGGCTTGAGCTCGGTGGCAGCGGCCGCATCGCCGTCGACCGCGTAGAAGCGCGTCGTCACCGGCCCAGGCGCGGCGCCTTCGGTGGCGATGCCGATGAATTGCCCCGGCGCCTTGGGGTGACCCGCCAAGGTGCCGATCCGCAGCGGCGTGGCGACCTTCTGGTCCACCACCGACGCGGGCCCGGTGTGCTTGACCAGCAGCACGCCGTCGGCGCAGCCGGCCACCGTGTACGCGCCGGACGAATGGCTGCCGTGCATGCCGTTGCAGCGGGTGGCGAGCTGCCGGTCGAAGGTGTAGCCGGCGCCGCTGCGCCGGTACAGGTTCAGGTGCGTGGGCGAAGCGTCGGCGGCGTCGGCCGCGCGCGAGACGGTCAGCAGTTTGTCGTCCACCGGCTCGCCCAGGCCGTGCACCGGGAAGGCCAGGTCCAGGCTGGCGACGACCTGCCCCGCGGCGATCGAGGCCTCGGTGAGCAGGCGCACGCCGGCGTTGCGGGCCGGCACGGCGGCGGCGTCGCCGTCCATGAAGAACGCGGCCTGCTTGCCTTCCTGCAGGTCGTAGTGCGTGGGGCGGGCGCCGTCCAGGCGGAAGCCCGTGAGCCTGGGCGGCTGCTTGTAGTCGTGCAGGTGGTCGCCGTGGTCTTCCTGCCAGATGCCGCCGTCGGCGAACTGCACCCGGTCCTGCATGCGCTGCACCGCCACCGCATAGCGGCCGCCCGGACTGACGTAGAGGGCCGAAGCCGGGTTGTCCAGCGCCAAGGTGGCCGCGACCGCGCCGCTGTCCAGGTCGAACAGCCGCAGCGCCGGGCTGTCCTTGTCCGCCAGGGCGATGCGGCCGGCGGTGTCGATGTGGTCGGCTTCGTCGCGGGTCGCGGGATCGTCCCCGCCGCCGCCGCAGGCGGCGAGGATGGCCGAGGCAACCAACGTGGCCAGGGCATGGCGGGGCAAACGCAGGGCGCGCGTTTTCATGGGGTTTGTTCTCCGAAGGGATGGATGGGAAGCGGGTGGTCCGGGAGCGGCGCCCAGGCTGCGGGGTGCGCGCGAAATTTCGATAATGATATTGCATTATCGTTAAATGGGAAGCAAGTTCAACCGCTTCGGCTTGCCGGACCTCGGGATCCGCGAAAGGCTTCGACCTCACCCCGAACAGTGGCGGCAGTGCGCTTTTTTCCTCTATCCGTTCACCTCCTGAGCCCGTCGAAGGCCGGCGACGGCATCAACGCTCGCCTGCACTGTCCCAAGCCGCCGTCGGCATCGCGATGGGCACGGGAACCGACGTGGCGATGGAAAGCGCCGGCATCACCTTGCTGAAAGGCGATTTGCCCGGCATCGTCAAGGCATGCACGCTGTCGCGCGCGACGATGCGCAACATCCGCCAGAACGTTTTTCTATCGTTCGCATACAACGTGGCCGGTATTCCCTTGGCGGCCGGTGTGCTTTACCAATTTTCCGGATTGCTTCTGTCCCCGGTCGTCGCAGCAGCGGCGATGGCGTTGTCTTCCGTCAGCGTCATCGGCAACGCGTCGAGGTTGCGCGGGGCGAAGGTGGGGTGACCACGGCTTTGGCGGCCGGCCGACCCTCGGTTGGCGCCCATCGCAGACGGTTCTCGTTCGTTCAAGTGTTCGTTACGGGAAGCGAACGGGCGGCGGCGCCTTGCCACCGCCGCAGGGTCAAGGCGTTGGCCACGACGCTGACGCTGCTGAAAGCCATCGCCCCGCCGGCGATCACCGGGCTCAGCAGCCCGAAAGCCGCCAGGGGGATGCCGAGCACGTTGTAAGCGAAGGCCCAGAACAGCCCCTGCCGGATCTTGGCGCGAGTGCGGCGCGACACTTCCAGCGCGTCGGCCACCAGCAGCAGGTCGCCGCGCATCAGCGTGACGCCGGCCGCCTCGGCCGCGACGTCGGCGCCGCCGGCCATCGCGAAACCCACGTCCGCGGCGGCGAGCGCGGGGCCATCGTTCAGGCCGTCGCCAACGAAGGCGACCACGGCGCCGCCCCCGGCGAGCCGGCGCACCACCGCCGCCTTGTCGCCGGGCAGGACTTCCGCACGCACGTCGTCGATGCCGACTTCGCCCGCCACCGCGGCGGCTGCGGCGGCGTGGTCGCCGGTCAGCATCACGGTCTTGACACCGAGCGCATTCAAGCGGGCGATGGCCGGCCGCGCGGAAGGCTTCACCGGGTCGGCGAAAGCGAGCAGGCCGGCCATTCGCAGTGCGTCGCCGTCGGATGCGACGAGCCACGAAAGGGTCTTGCCTTGCCGGGCGAGTGCCTCGGCCCGGGCGGCGAGCCCGCCGGCATCCAGCCCGAGTTCGCGCAGCAGCCGCGTGCTGCCCAGCCGCAAGGCCCGGCCGCCCAGCGTGCCTTGCACGCCCCGGCCCGGCAGCGCCTCGATGTCCCGCGCGGCGTCGAACCGCAAGCCTTCGGCGGCGGCGGCGTCGAGCACCGCCCGCGCCAGGGGGTGGCTACTGGCGGACTGCAGCGACGCCGCCAGGCGCAGCACCTCGCCCCGGTCGAAGCCGGGTGCAGGCAACGCCGCCGCCAGCGCGGGCCGGCCTTCGGTCAGGGTGCCGGTCTTGTCGAAGGCGACCACAGTCACCGCCTGGGCCGTCTCCAGCGCCTCGGCGTCCTTGATCAAGATGCCCTGCCGGGCGGCGACGCCGGTGCCCGCCATGATGGCGGTGGGCGTAGCCAGCCCCAGCGCGCATGGGCAGGCGATGACGAGCACCGCCACCGCATGCATGAGCGATTGCTCCGCGCCCCCGCCCGCGGCCAGCCAACCGGCCAGGGTGAGCAGCGCGACGCCGAGCACGGCCGGCACGAAGACCGCGCTCACGCGGTCGACGGTGCGTTGGATCGGCGCTTTGGCCGCCTGGGCCGATTCCACCAGGCGGACGATGCGGGAGAGCGTAGTCTCAGCGCCGACCGCCGTCGCCCGCACCGCGAGCAGGCCCTCGGCATTCACGGTGCCGCCGGTGACTTTGTCGCCCGGCTCCTTGGCCACCGGCAGGCTTTCGCCGGTCACGAGGGATTCGTCGACGTGGCTGCGGCCTTCGGCCACCTCGCCGTCCACAGCCACCCGGTCGCCGGGGCGCACGACGACGATGTCGCCCACCGCCAGTTGCGCCACCGGCACGTCCGCCTCGCTGCCGTCACCGCGCCGCACGCGCGCCGTGGCCGGCTGCTGGGCCTGCAGCGCGCGGATCGCGTCGGCGGCCTGGCGCTTGGCGCGCGATTCCAGCCATTTGCCCAGCAGCACCAGCGTGACCACGGTGGCCGAGGCCTCGAAATACAGGTGAGGCGCCATGCCGTGGCCAGGGTGCCGCCACATCAGGTAGGCCGACAGGCCATAGGCGGCGGAGGTGCCGAGCGCGACCAGCAGGTCCATGTTGCCGGTGCCCGCCCTCAACGCCTTCCAGCCGCCGCGGTAGAAGCGCGCGCCGAAGCCGAACTGCACCACGGTGGCCAGCGCGAGCTGCCAGGCGGCGTCCAGCGCCCAGTCCAGGCCGACCCACTCGGCCAGCATCGGCAGCGCCAACGGCAGCGTCAGCGCGGCCGAGGCGATGACCGCCGCTTTGTCGGTCAAACGGCCCGCGCGGGCGGGCGGCTCGGGCCGGCCGACTTCGGTGGCGGCATAGCCGGCTTTTTCGACCGCCGCCTTCAACGCCTCGGCCGATGCGCCGGCATGCGCCTGCACCGAGGCTTTCTCGGTCGCGAGGTTGACACTGGCGGACTTCACGCCCGGCACCGCCGCCAGCGCTTTCTCGACCCGCGCGACACAAGACGCGCAGCTCATGCCCTGGATCTGGAATTCGATGCGCTGGAGTTCGGCGGTGACCATGTTTTTTCCCTTCGGACCATCCTGGCGGTTTGCTTTTGCGGAATGGCTCGGGCCGCTCCTACAAAATCCCGGGTTGGCGGGGGCCGGCAAAGGCACCTCGGCATCCCAGGCGGCATCGTCAAGCTTTCCACCATGGGAAGGTCAAGCGCGACGCGCGATTTTCAAGTCGGTCGCAGGGTCTTCGGCACCCACCCCGCTTGACTTTCCCATGATGGAAGCCCGGAAAGTATGCGCCCCGCCCCTTCCATCCGCCCTCAAGGAGACAAGACCATGATCGTTTTCCAGGTTCCCGACATGACCTGCGGCCATTGCGCCAAGGTCATCACCGAAGCGGTGAAGCAGACCGACGCCGCCGCGGTGGTCCAGGTCGACCTGGCCGAAAAGCGCGTCCGGATCGACGCCGCCCCGGCTGCCGCCGACGCCCTGGCCGGCGCGATCCGGTCCGCCGGCTACACGCCGACACGCCTGCCCGGCCAGGCCTGACCGCACCAACCCTTTCAATTTCCGCCGACCATGGCCACGACGACGAAATCCCCCTCCCGTTCCACCGCGCTCAAGAAACCCCTGAAAAGCGCGCTCAAGTCCTTGAAGCGCACCGGCGAAGTCCTGAAGGCGCTCGCCCCCAGCCCCGTCGCGCCGAAAAAGGCGCTGTCGACGCTGAAGAGCCGGCATGCGGCGCGGCGCAAGGCTTCGGGCCTGCAGCTGGCCCTGGCCGACCGCATCGACGCGCTCAACCCCGCCCACTGGGACGGGTTGGCCGCCCAGACCGTGTTCCTGTCGCGCGACTACCTGCGCGTGCTGGAGTCTGAAGGGCCCGACAACATCGAGCCGCGCTACGCCCTGGCCTACCTCGACGGCCGGCCGGTCGCGGCGATGCTCTTCCAGCGCGTCGCGGTGTCAGGCGACAAGTTGCGCAAGCCCGGCGCCAAGCGCTTGACCGACAAGCCCCTCTCGGGTTTGAAAGAGCACCTGCTGGTCTGCGGCAACCTGCTCGTCTGGGGCTGCCGCTCGCTGGCCTTCGCCGAAGGCGCGGACGAAGCCCAGCTGTGGCACGGCGTGGGCGAAGCGCTTTACCGCCTGCGGCGCGCCGACAAGCTGCTCGGCGAGACCGGCGTGGTGATGGTCAAGGACTTCTGCGCCGGCCAGGCCGGCACGCGCGAATCGCTGCGGCTGCTCGGCTACCGCAGCGTCGACACCGAGCCCGACATGGTGCTGGACATCCGCCCCGGCTGGCAATCGATGGACGACTACCTCGCCAGCCTGACCGCCAACTACCGCAGCAACGCGAAGAAGCTGCTGAAGGATTGCGCGGCCGCCGGCATCCGCCTGCGCACCGCGACCGCGGCCGAGATGCTGGCGCGCCAGGACGAGCTGCACGCGCTTTACGGCCAAGTCCACATGGCCCAGGGGCTGCGCCTGGCCACGCTGTCGCCGGGTTACCTGCCGGCGATGGCGAAGGCGCTGGGCGAGGCCCGCTTCGTCTGCCGCGTGGCCGAGCGCGAAAGCGACGGCCGCTGGCTCGGCTTCGTCACCAGCGTGAACGACGGCGACACTGCGCTGGGCTACTACATCGGCTACGACCGCGAGGCCAACGCCTCGGCGCCTCTTTATCTGACGTTGCTGCAGTCCACGGTGGAAGACGCCATCGCCTTCGGCGCGAAGCGGCTCTCACTCGGCCGCACCGCGCTGGAGCCCAAGGCCAAGCTCGGCTGCAAGCCCGAGCCGTTGGCCTGCGGCGTGCGCCACCGGGTCTCCGGCCTGAACTGGATCGTCAGCGCGTTAACGCGCACCGCCACCCACGACGAGCCGCCGCCACGCAACCCGTTCAAGGCGGCCGCCTGATCCGTCAACGCCGCGGCAGCGCACGGGACAGGGCTTGCGACAGCATCCCCGCCATCTCGTCGATTTCCGCCGCGGTGACGTTCAGCGCCGGCATGAACCTCAGCACGCCCGGCTTGGGCGCGTTCACCAGCAGCCCGAGCGGCTGCAGGCCGCGCGCCGCGTCGGCGACCGCCGGGGCGGCATCGGCGCCGAGCACCAGCGCGCGCAACAAACCCGCGCCGCGCTCGCCTTGCAGCCCATGGTCTTTCGACAGCTTGCCCAATGCGGCCGACAGGTGCGCGCCGCGTTCCTTCACGCCGTCCAGGAAACCCGGCGCCAGCACCGCCTTGGCGACCGCGGCACCCACCGCCGCCATCAGCGGATTGCCGGTGTAAGTGCCGCCCTGGTCGCCCGGCTCGAAGCAGGCAAACTCGCGCCGGCACAGCATGGCCGACAGCGGCACGCCGCCGCCGATGCCCTTGCCCAGGGTCATGATGTCGGGCTCGATGTCGGCCGCCTGGTGGCAGAACAGCGCGCCGGTGCGGCCCATGCCGGTCTGAACCTCGTCGACGATCAGCAGCAGGCCTTGGTCGCGGGTGAACCTGCGCAGCGCCCGGAGGAATTCCGCCGAGGCCGGGATGACGCCACCCTCGCCCTGCACCGGCTCCAGCATCACCGCCACCGTCCTGGGGTTGACCAGCGCGGCGACGCTGTCGAGGTCGTTCAGCCTGGCCTTCGGGAAACCTGGCACCTGCGGCGCGAACATCGTGTCCCAACCGGGCTTGCCGCTGGCCGACATCGTCGCCAAGGTGCGCCCGTGGAATCCGTTCTCGAAGGTGACGATCTCGTGGCGTGCGCCGCCCCCCGCCGGCGCCGGGTTCAGCCTGCCCCATTTGCGCGCCAGCTTGATCGCGGATTCGTTGGCCTCCGCCCCGCTGCTGCCGAAGAAGACGCGGTCGAAACAGGAATGGCGCGTCAGCAGCGCCGCCAGCTCGGCGGAGGGCGCGTTGTGGAAGGCCGGCGACGGGTTGACCAGCCGGCCCGCCTGCTCGGCCAGCGCCTCGCGCACCCGGTCCGGCGAATGCCCGAGGCAGTTCACCGCCCAGCCTTGCACGAAGTCGAGGTAGCGTTTGCCGGCCTGGTCGGTCAGCCACATGCCTCGGCCTTCGGTAAACATCAGGTCGGGCTTGTGCGCCACGTGGAGAAGGGCTTCGACTTCGCGGGGGTTGAATTCCATGGGGCCTCCGGTTTGGGGAACGAACGGGCAAAAAAAAAAGCCACAGGGGAGACCTGTGGCTCTTGCGTCAGCTCAACGCTCACGCGCACGGGTTCCCTGGATCCGGTGGGAACACGCGGCGTCGCAGGAAGCAAGTGGCATTGGGCATGGGGTGCATCTTAAACGCGCCCGCCGGCCGGCGCCAACCCCGCGGTTCCGGCGTGGACAGCCTTTCACGAAGCGGATAGCCTGGAATGTCCCGCAACCCCGGAGTACCCATGTCGATCGTGACGCGACTCACCCTGGCCGCACTGCTGTCTCTGCCGGCCTGGGCCCATGCGCAAGCCTACAAATGCAAGCAGCCGAACGGCACGGTGAGCTTCCAGGAACGTCCCTGCCCGTCAGACGCCGCCGGCTCGAAGTACACGCTGCCGGCCGCCAATGGCGGCACCGCGGCCACGCCCCCGCCCAGGCCGCCCACGGAGATGGAAGAGCGCAACGCGGCCCAGCGGCGCCAACAGTCGGAGGCGAACGCCTACAACCAGAAGGTCCAGGCGCAAAACAAGGCCATGCGTTGCGACCATGCCCGCCAGCAGCTCGGCATCCTGAAAGAACCCCGCCCGGTCTACCGCCGCGACAAGGACGGCAACCGGCAGTACGTGGAAGACGAGAACCGCGAAGCGGAGATCGCCGCGGCGCAGCGGCGGGTGAACGCCGAGTGCCGCTGAGTGCCAGCGTCGAGAGGGCCTGTCGAAGGCTCCCGGGGCGCTCCGGTCTGTCGAAGCTGATGAGGTTCGCAAACGGGGCTTCGACGGGCTCATCCCGAACGGAAAAGGGGTGGGCCCCTCATCACGCCAAACCCCTCCCACCGGACAACGCCTCCACCACCTCCGGCGGCGCCTGCACCAGCTCGATCAGCACGCCCTCGCCGCCGAAGGGGAATTCCGCCTCACCGCCCTTGGGATGGACGAAGCAGATGTCGTGGCCGGCCGCGCCCTTGCGGATACCGCCGGGGGCGAAGCGCAAACCCTGAGCCGACAGCCACTCGACCGCCCGGGGCAGATCGTCGATCCACAGGCCGATGTGGTTCAGCGGCGTGGCGTGCACCGCCGGCTTCTTCGAAGGGTCGATGGGCTGCATCAGGTCGACCTCGACCGCGTGCGGGCCTCGGCCGATGGTGCAGATGTCTTCGTCGACGTTCTCGCGCTCGCTGGCGAAGTGGCCCGTGACCGGCAGGCCGAGCAAGTCGACCCACAGCTTCTTGAGCCGGGATTTGTCGGGGCCGCCGATGGCGACTTGCTGGATGCCGAGGACTCGGAAGGGTCGTTGAAGGTCGGGCATGGGCAGGCTCACTCGAAACGCAGGATCATCTGGTCCACCGCCAGGCTGTCGCCCTTCTTCGCGGCCACTTCGGCCACCACGCCGTCGTGGGCGGCCAGCAGGATGTTCTCCATCTTCATGGCCTCGATCACCGCCAGTTTCTCGCCGGCCATGACCTTCTGGCCGACCTGCACCGCCACGTCGCTGAGCAGCCCGGGCATGGGCGACAGCAGGAACTTGGTCAGGTCGGGCGGCGCCTTGAAGGGCATCAGCCGCGACAGCTCGGCGGCGCGGCGGCTCAGCACCTTGGCCTGGATCTCGGCGCCGTTGTGGCGCACGCGGTAGGCCAGCCCGACGCGCTCGACCTGGGCGCAGACGGGCTGGCTGTTGATGCGCGCTTTCAGCACGACCGCGCGCAGCGGGCTGTAGAAGGCCACGCGGTGGGTCTGCTTGTCGGCAGTGACGACGACCGCGTCGCCGTCGAGGCTGACCTGCACTGGCAGGTGCTCGGTCTTGCCGCCGCCCAGTTCGGTGACGACGACGAACTCTTCCGCGACCTTGGCCGCGTGCCCGGGCATCTGCCCGCTGATGCCGACGGCGCGCGTGCGGTGCATGCGGTGCACCGCCGCCGCCAGCACGCGCAGCAGGGTCGGCGAGTCATGCTGGACCATGTCAGGCGCGAAGCCCTGCGGGAAGTGCTGAGAGATGAAGCCGGTGTTGAAACGGCCCGCGACAAAGTCGGGATGGGCCAGCAGGGCCGCCTGGAAGGGGACGTTGGAATGGATGCCGCGGATCACGAAGGCGTTGAGCGCCTCGCGCATGCGGGCGATGGCGTCGAGCCGGTCGCGGCCGTGAACGATGAGTTTGGCGATCATCGAGTCGTAGTGCATCGAGATCTCGCTGCCTTCGGCCACGCCGGTGTCCACCCGCACGCCGCCGGCCACCGCACCGTTGCCCGGCGTGCTCGGCCCGGTGGCTTTGTGGGTCTCGGGATTGGCGCCGGGCGGCGGCAGCGTCTCCTGCGGCGGCTGGAACTTCACCAGGCGGCCGATCGACGGCAGGAAGTTGCGGAAGGGGTCTTCCGCGTTGATGCGGCACTCCATCGCCCAGCCGCGGCGCGGCACCTGGGCCTGGGTGAAGGGCAGCGGCTCGCCGGCGGCCACGCGGATCATCAGTTCGACCAGGTCCAGCCCGGTGATGCATTCGGTCACCGGGTGCTCTACCTGAAGCCGGGTGTTCATTTCCAGGAAGTAGAAGCCCTGGTCTTTGCCGACCACGAACTCCACCGTGCCGGCGCTCTGGTAGTCCACCGCCTTGGCCAGCGCCACCGCCTGCTCGCCCATGGCCTTGCGCGTGGTCTCGCTGATGAAGGGCGACGGCGCCTCCTCGATCACCTTCTGGTGGCGGCGCTGGATCGAGCATTCGCGCTCGTTGAGGTAAACGACATGGCCCTGCGAATCACCGATCACCTGGATCTCGATGTGGCGCGGTTCCTCGACGAACTTCTCGATGAAGACGCGGTCGTCGCCGAAGCTGTTGCGCGCCTCGTTCTTGCAGCTGGAGAACCCTTCGAAAGCCTCCTTGTCGTTGTAGGCCACGCGCAGGCCTTTGCCGCCGCCGCCGGCGCTGGCCTTGATCATCACTGGGTAGCCGATGCCCCGGGCGATTCCCACCGCCTCTTCCGGCGTGTCGATCGGCGCGTTGTGGCCAGGGATGGTGTTGACCCGGGCCTCCTGCGCGAGCTTCTTGGACGCGATCTTGTCGCCCATGGCCGCGATGGAAGCGTGCTTGGGGCCGATGAAGACGATGCCGGCTTCTTCGACGCGGCGGGCGAACTCCTCGTTCTCGCTCAGGAAACCGTAGCCGGGGTGCACCGCCTGGGCGCCGGTCTGCTTGCAGGCGTCGATGATCTTGTCCATCACGAGGTAGGACTCGCGGCTGGGCGCCGCCCCGATGTGGACGGACTCGTCGGCCAGCTCGACGTGGCGGGCGTCGCGGTCGGCGTCCGAATAAACGGCCACCGTGCGGATCCCCATCTTGCGGGCGGTCTTGATGACCCGGCAGGCGATCTCGCCGCGATTGGCGATCAGGATCTTCTTAAACATGCGTCACCTCCATCGCGGCGAGATCGCCTGCGTGCGCTGCGCGCACCATGCGATGTGGCTGCGCCGCAAAAGCCGCTGCGCGGGTTTTGTCGCCGCGATTGGCGATCAGGATCTTCTTGAACATGGAAACCTCGTTTCTTCCTGGAATAGGCGACGCCACCGCGTCACGCATGGATTGATTCGTTCGTTGGCATCTCGTGCCCGCCGCGGGCCATCCATCCCGGCAGCGCGTCCATCAGCAGGCCGACGAAGCGTTCGGCCTGCTCCAGGTCGGGGAAATGCCCGCAGTCGTCGAAGCGCACGACCCGCGCCTGCGGCATGTGGCGCAGCAGCGAAGCTGGGGCGGTGCGGCGGTGGGAGCGGTCCTGCGTGCCCCAGACCACGGTGCAGGGCGTGCCGGCGGTGCCCAGCGCGGCTTGCGGGTCTTCGCGCAGCAGGCCCTGCACCACGCCGGCCAGGCTGAAGCAGGCGCCGCAGTGGAAGGCCCGGCGCGCGGTCTCGCGCATCGGTGCCGGGTCGCTGCCGCGCGGCAGCGCCAGGCCGTACCAGCTCGAAGCCGCCTTATGGCGGAACCACCAGCCCAGGCCCTGGCCCAGGACCGGCACGCGCAGCGCCCTGGGCACCACCCGCAGCGCCCAGCCTTGCATGTCGGCCAGCGACGGCGTCTGCGACAGCATCAAACCCGCCACCCGACCAGGCGCCAGTTGCGCCGCGCGCAGGGCGTAGAGGCCGTTGGCGCAACTGAAGGCCAGCGCCGCGCGGTCAACGCCGAGCCGGTCGAGCACTTCGAGCACCGCGCGCGCGCCCGCGTCCAGGGCATGGGTGTAATCGGCGGCCGGCACGGACAGGCCGAAGCCCGGCATGTCGAAACACACCACGCGCACTCCTTGCCGCGACAGCAGGTCGACCACCGGCCGGCAGTGCTCCACGGCATTGGGGCCGTCGGGCACCAGCACCACGGCGCCAGCGCCGACGCCGCCGGTGTCGGACACCCGGATGCGCCCGGCCGACGTGGGCACGAAACGCATCGATGCCCACCGCGCGGCCCCGCGCCGGAACGACAGGCCGGCCAGCCAGTGGTCGAGGCGGGCCCTCAGCATCGCGACGACCTTTCTCCGGCGGGCAGGCCCCCGGTCACGCGGTCCGCGCTGGCGTCCGGGCTCATGGCCTCCATCCCGGTTGGATCACGTTGCGGCCGACGTCGAGCCAGTCGGCGCAATTGCCGGCTTTGCAGGCTTCGACGCCCACCAGTTCCAGGCGCACCAGGCCCTGGTTCTTGTCGGGCGCCTCCAGCCGGCCGCGCGGCTTGACCGCGAGGATGCGGCTGCCCGGCTCCCACTGGGCGATGCCGCGTCCTTCGACCAACAGCCGCGACCAGTCGCCGCCCACCGGCTCGACGATGGCCTGGGTGGGGGAGACCACCTCCACCAGCCGCGCCGCGCCGACCACCACCTGGTCGGCGTAACGGAAGGGGTTCTGCGCCACTTGGCCGAGCGGCACCCAGGCCTGGCCGCCGTGGCGGTCGAAGAAGGTCTTCAGGCGCGCCAGCGTGGCCTCGCGCTCGGCCTGCGCCGTTTTAGCTTCTTGCTGGCGGCGCGCCTGGTTCGCGGCGCGGTTGTTGTAGTTCTGGATGGCGCCGTCGCCCTCCAACGGCGCGTAGCCATGGGCCACCGCGTCGGGCAGGTTCTGGTAGCGGTCCGGGGTGAGGTCGTGCCGGTCGAGCAGCTGCACGCGCAGGCCCGACTTGGGCCGGCCCTGCTTGTCGTTCACTTCGAACGCCGCGCCGCAGCGCTTGCGCAGCAGCGCCACCGCGCCGCGCATCAAGGCTTGCACGTTGTCGTCCTGCTCCAGGCCCTGGGCGGAAGGCGCGGTGACGTACAAGCTGTCGGGCCGGCAGGCGCTGGCGTAGTCCGTCATCTCGTAACCCGCAATGGCGTTCAGACGTGCGCCGCCGATGTTGCCGGCGCCGGGCATGTCGCCCAGCTCGAACAACACCTTGCCGCGGGCAATCAGCCGGCCCTTGGCGTCAACCAGCGGCGGCGGCTGGTAGACGCCTTGGTTGAAGCGGCCCTTCCAAGTGATCTTCTTGCTCTCGGAATATTTGAGCGACCACACCGCCTGGCCTTCACCGTGGGCCAGGCCGTCCTGGCAGCCGCCGGTGTAGGCCAAGGTGTAGTCGTCGCCGGCGAGGTAGCCCGAGGTGTGCACGGCGCAGCCGCTGCTGGCGTCTCTGGAGGGCTGGGCCTGCACGGCCGGCCAGGCGCACAGCGCGATGGCGATGGCCAGGCGGCACGACAACCGGCCAGGCTTTGACAGGCTCGGAGCCAAAACAGTGTTTGTCCGCCATCGCCCCTCACCCCAACCCTCTCCCCGTTCCGGGGAGAGGGGGTTCGACTCCCTCTCCCGCTTGCGGGAGAGGGTTGGGGTGAGGGTGTGGGCGGGCCGCCGAACTTGACATAGGCCATAGAACCCCAGCCCGAGGGGAGCGTTCCCGAACGGAGCGGGAGCGCGGTTTCCTCCCATGGTGCTCACAGCGGGATGTTCCCGTGCTTGCGCCACGGGTTCTCCACGACCTTGTTTCGCAGCATCGCCAGCGAGCGGCAGATGCGCTTGCGCGTCTCGTGCGGCTGGATCACGTCGTCGATGTAGCCGCGCGCGCCGGCCACGAAGGGGTTGGCGAAGCGGGCCTTGTATTCCGCCTCGCGGGCCGCGAGCTTCTGCGGGTCGTTCTTGTCCTCGCGGAAGATGATCTCCACCGCGCCCTTGGCGCCCATCACCGCGATCTCGGCGTTGGGCCAGGCGAAGTTGACGTCGCCGCGCAGGTGCTTGGAGCTCATCACGTCGTAGGCGCCGCCGTAGGCCTTGCGGGTGATGATGGTGATCTTGGGCACGGTGCATTCGGCGTAGGCGTAGAGCAGCTTGGCGCCGTGTTTGATGATGCCGCCGTACTCCTGCGAGGTGCCCGGCATGAAGCCCGGCACGTCGACGAAGGTGAGCACCGGGATGTTGAAGGCGTCGCAAAAGCGCACGAAGCGCGCCGCCTTGATGCTGCTCTTGATGTCCAGGCAGCCCGCCAGCACCAGCGGCTGGTTGGCCACCACGCCCACCGTCTGCCCCTCCATGCGGATGAAGCCGATGACGATGTTCCTGGCATGGTCGGGCTGAAGCTCGAAGAAGTCGCCGTCGTCAGCGGTCTTGAGGATCAGCTCCTTCATGTCGTAGGGCTTGTTGGGGCTGTCGGGCACCAGCGTGTCCAGCGACGGCTCCATGCGGTCGGCAGGGTCGTCGGTCGGGCGCAGCGGCGCCTTCTCGCGGTTGTTCAGCGGCAGGTAGTTGTAGAGGCGGCGCAGCATCAAGAGCGCGTCGACATCGTTGTCCAGCGCCAGGTCGGCCACGCCGCTGCGGGTGGTGTGGGTCATGGCGCCGCCGAGGTCTTCCGCGGTGACTTCCTCGTGCGTCACCGTCTTGACCACCTCGGGGCCGGTGACGAACATGTACGACGAGTCCTTCACCATGAAGATGAAGTCGGTCATCGCCGGGCTGTAGACCGCGCCGCCGGCGCAGGGGCCCATGATCATGCTGATCTGCGGCACCACGCCCGACGCCAGCACGTTGCGCTGGAATACCTCGGCGTAGCCGCCCAGCGAGGCCACGCCCTCCTGGATGCGGGCGCCGCCGGAATCGTTCAGGCCGATGACGGGCGCGCCCACCTTCATCGCCTGGTCCATCACCTTGCAGATCTTCTCGGCGTGGGCCTCGGAAAGCGCGCCGCCGAACACGGTGAAGTCCTGGCTGAAGACGAAGACCAGGCGGCCGTTGATCAGCCCGTAGCCGGTGACCACGCCGTCGCCCGGGATTTTGTTGTCCTGCATCTTGAAGTCGCTGCAGCGGTGCTCGACGAACATGTCCCATTCTTCGAACGAGCCTTCGTCCAACAGCAGCTCCAGCCGCTCGCGGGCGGTGAGCTTGCCCTTGCCGTGCTGGGCGGCGATGCGTTTTTCGCCACCGCCCAGGCGCGCCGCGGCGCGTTTTTTTTCCAGTTGCTCAAGGATGTCGTGCATGGTGTCGGTTCTTCTGCGATGAAAAAGGGTGGAGGCGCCGGCGTGTCACTCGGCGTTCGGGAACAGCAGCGGCGCGGCGGCCCGCGCCATCTCGCGCGAGTTGTGGCCCACGCCGGGCACGGTGCGCAGTTGCCATTGGAAAGGCAGCCCGAGTTCGGCGGCCTGGGCTTTGGCACGCGCGAAGAAAGCCTGGCCCCGTTCGAAGCGGTTCGCGCCGAGTTCCGCGGCTTCGCGCGAGCGGGGGAAGTCCGGGGAAGCCGTCGAGGTGTCGTTCTCGCCGAGCAGCACCGTCAGCCGCCGGCCGAAAGCCTCGCCGAGCTTGCCGGCGTCGACCACGGAGACGTCCAGCAACCAGGGGTAGGCCAGCCCCGGTGTCGAAGCGGCAGAGACCGGCACGGTGTAGCTGCCGGCGTTGACCCCCACCGCGGGCGCCAGCCTGGGGTGTTCGGCCATCAGCACGAAGCGGTGCGCGAACTGGGCGCCGGCGGAATGGCCGAAGAGGTGGTAGCTGGGGGCCGTCAGGCCTTCACCGGCGCGCAGCCGGTCGAACAGCTGTTCGATCAGCGCGAAGGTCATCTTGTCAGGCGACCGCTCCGCCATGCCGCCCATCTGGAACCAGCGGTTGGAGAACTCCTGGAGGGCGAACTCCGGCGCCACGACGACGAATTTCCTCTTCTCGGCGAAGGCGACCCAGTTCTGCAGCGCCCGCTGGCCGTCGCGCTCCACGCCGTGGATGGCGAAGAGCACCGGCGCATCGGCGCCCGCGCCTTCCGGCCGGAAGTAGTGGACGGTGAGGGGTTTGTCGGCGAAAGCGCCCGCGCCGCGAAATTCGAAATGCTGGGGCGAGCCGGCCGGCAAAGGCTGCGCGCCCGCGGGCCCGACCAGCGCCAGTGCGGCGAGGACCGCTACCAAGACGCGGGCCGCCGGACGGTGGGGAGCGTTCACGGTGTCCACCTGGTTGAAATTCATGCCGAGTCGCTCCTTGGACCCACGCCGCCGGCCCGCAGCAGCCGGCGAGCCGCCACCGAGGCCGGCAGCCGACCGGCGGCGACTTCGGCGGTGATGTCCGGCAGTTGGCCCGCGACCGCCGGGTGGTGGCGGAACGCCAGCTTGAGTTCGGCATCGATGCGCTCCCACATCCAGCCGAGCGATTGCTGCCGGCGCCGCTGCGCCAGCTGCCCGCCGGCCGATTGCAACGCGCGGAACGCCTCGACCTCGGCCCAGAAGCGGTCGATGCCGTCGGCCTGCAACGCGCTGGCCTGGATGACCTTGGGCCGCCATGCCGGCGCTGACGAGGGCGACCCCGCGGCCGACGCCTGGCCATGGGCGCCAAGCAAATGCAGCGCGCCGCCGATCTGCGCCTGGGCCCGCGTGGCGGCGTCGGCGTCGAGGTCGGCCTTGTTGACGACGACCAGGTCGGCCAGCTCCATCACGCCTTTCTTGATCGCCTGCAGGTCGTCGCCGGCGTTGGGCAGTTGCAGGAGCACGAACATGTCGGTCATGCCGGCCACGGCCAGTTCGCTCTGGCCGACGCCCACGGTCTCGACGATCACCACGTCGAAGCCCGCCGCCTCGCACACCAGCATCGCCTCGCGCGTCTTCTCGGCCACGCCACCCAGGGTGCCGCGCGACGGGCTGGGCCGGATGTAGGCATGCTCGTGCACCGACAGCCGCTCCATGCGCGTCTTGTCGCCCAGGATGGAGCCGCCGGAGACGCTGGACGAGGGATCCACCGCCAGCACCGCCACGCGGTGGCCCTTGTCGATGAGGTGCAGGCCGAGGGCTTCGATGAACGTCGACTTGCCGACGCCGGGCACCCCGGAGATGCCCAGGCGCAGCGCGCCGCCGGTGCGGGGCAGCAAGGCGGTGAGCATCGCGTCGGCCTGGTCGCGGTGGTCGGGTCGGGTGGATTCGAGCAGGGTGATGGCTTTGGCGATGGCGCGGCGCTGGGCGGGGAGTGGGCCGGTCAGGATGGCGCTCACGTAAGCGACCGTGTCGCGGACAGGCCCTTCGACAGGCTCAGGGTGAACGGCTCTCCCAACCCCTTGTTTTTCCCTTCCCCGCTCGGCATCCCCTCCCCGTTCGGGCTGAGCCTGTCGAAACCCCGGTGATGCGTCACCCACCCACCCTTCGACAGGCTCAGGGTGAACGGTTTCCCTCTCCCGTTCGGCATCCCCTCCCCGTTCGGGCTGAGCCTGTCGAAGCCCCGGTGATGCGTCACCCACCCACCCTTCGACAGGCTCAGGGTGAACAGTTTCCCTCTCCCATTCGGCATCCCCTCCCCGTTCGGGCTGAGCCTGTCGAAGCCCCGGTGATGCCTCACCCACCCACCCTTCGACAGGCTCAGGGTGAACGGTTTCCCTCTCCCGTTCGG
>CBJNAE010000027.1:0-19106 GCA_966433995.1 uncultured Ideonella sp.
CGGCGCGCGCCGCTGTCGACCACTTCTTCGGCGGGCTGGAAGATGGCGTGCACCGTGCCGCTGAAGCGCTTGGTCGCGGCCAGCCGCTGGGCGGCGCCGAGCAGCATCGCGGTGTGGCCGTCGTGGCCGCAGGCGTGCATCGTGCCGGGCACGCGGCTGGCGTGGGCCAGGCCCGTCTCCTCGTGGATGGGCAGCGCGTCCATGTCGGCCCGCAGGCCGATGCAGCGGCGGCCGCCGCCGCCCGCCGTGAGCGAACCCACCACGCCGGTGCCGCCGACGCCGCGGGTGACGCGCCAGCCCCACCGCTCCAACAGGTCGGCGACCAGGCCGGCGGTCCCGTGCTCGGCGTGGGCGAGTTCGGGCCGCATGTGGATGCCACGGCGGATGTCTCGCAGGCTGTCGGCCAGCGGCGCCAGGTCGGCCACGCCGGTCAGGGCGCGCGGCGGCGCGGCTGCGGCTTTCGGGGCGGCCATCAGCGCTGCACCGAGATGTCGAAGGCGTAGGTGCGCTCGTCGGCGCGGCCGCTGTACTGCACGCCCTTGCGCGCGGCCCAGAGGTTCACCTGGTGGTGGATGGGGATGACGGCGGCCTCGTTCATCGCCAGCTCCACCGCCTGCTGCAGCAGCTTGTCGCGCGCCGCGTCGTCGATGGTGAGCATCGCCTTGTCGATCAGGGCGTCGACCTTGGGGTTGCTGTAGCGGCCGATGTTGAAGGTGCCCAGGCCGCGCTCCTTGTCGAGCGTGGCCACCTGCGACCGCAGCGGCGACGACGCCTCCATCGTGCTGCTGCCCCAGCCGAGCAGGGAGACGGAGTATTCGTATTTGGCCTGGCGCGGGAAGAACATCGCCGCCGGCTGGGCCACGACGTTGGCCGTGACGCCGGCGCGCCCGAACATCTGCGCCACCGCCTGCAGGATCTGGTCGTCCTGCACGTAGCGATTGTTGGGGCCGTGCAGCGTCAGCGAGAAGCCCTTGGGATAGCCCGCCTCGGCGAGCAGCTTCTTCGCGCCCTCGACGTCGGCGGGCTCCACCTTCAGCGCCTCGCTGTAGCCGGGCAGGCCGGGGATCATGAACTGGCGCGTCGGCCGCGACGCGCCCTCCATCACCTGGGTGCGGATCGCCTCACGGTCGATGGCCTTGGACAGCGCCAGGCGCACGCGCACGTCCTTCAACGGGTTGGCCGGCAGCGGCTTGCCTTCCTTGTCGGCGACGAAGGGCGACGCGTCGCGGAACTGGTCCAGGCTCAGGAAGATGACGCGCACCCCGACGCGCTGGATCAGGCTCACGTCGGACTGGCCGCCCAGGCGCTTGGCGTCGGCCACGGGCACGCCCTCGATCAACTGCACGTCGTCGGCCAGAAGTGCCGCCACCCGCGAGGCGTCGTTGCTCAGGACCTTGAAGGTGACGTTCTGCAACTGCGGCTTCTTGCCCCAGTAGGCCTCGTTGCGCGCCAGCTCGATGCGGTCGCCGCGCGCGAAGCGCACGAGTTTGTAGGGCCCGGTGCCGATCGCGGCCTTGCCGGAATTGAAATCGGCCGTCGACGCGCCGGCCGCCGCCTTCTTCGACACGATGGCGATGGTGGAGATCTCGGCCGGCAGAAGCGGGTGGGGCGCGGCGGTCTTGAGGCGCACGGTGAGCGGGTCCACCACCGTCATGCCGGCGATCGCCTTGGTGTACACGGAATACGACCCCGGGCTGTCCTTGACCGTGGGCACGCGCTCGATCGAGAACACCACGTCCTCGGCGGTGAAGGGCGTGCCGTCGTGGAAAGTCACGCCGGGGCGCAGCTTGAATTCCCAGGTGGTGTCGTCCAGCGCGCGCCAGGAAAGCGCCAGGCCCGGCACCAGGCGCATCTGGTCGTTGCGCTCGATCAGGCGGTTGAAGACGTGGTCGGTGATGTTCTGGTTGGGGATGTAGAGGTGGTAGTGCGGGTCGACCGAGGTGACGTCCGCCGCCACGCCGATGCTGAGGCTGGCCGGGGCGCCGTTGCTCTGCGCCTGGCCGGCGCCGGCGCACAACGCCAGGGCCAGCGCGGCGGTAAGGGCCTTGCGGCGGGAAGGAAGGTGGGAGGCGTGGTGCGGCATGGTCGGGCTCCGGGGTGGTCGTGGTCGTCGACGCGGCCGTCTTCCACCGCGTCGACATGGCGCAAGACTAGGCATGCGGTGCCCGGCGCACAAACGACAATGCGGGTAGAGGCGATGCCATGATGTAATACCTCGATGCGAATCAAGAGCCCGTCCCTGGTGGAGTTGCACGCCTTTTTGGCGGTCGCCCGCCGGGGCAGCTTCCGTTCGGCGGCGCAGTCGCTGTGCGTCACCCAGGGCGCGGTCAGCCGCGCGGTGCTGCGGCTGGAGGCGACGCTCGGACAGGTCGTTTTCCAGCGCACGCCCGAAGGCGTCGGGTTGACGCCGGCGGGTCGCGAACTCCTGCCGATGGTCGAGAAGCCGGTGGCCGAACTGGAGGCCGCGGCCCAGCGCTGGGCCGGAGTGCCCGACCGGCTGCGCCTGCGCGTCAGCGCCACCCCCAGCCTCGGCGCTTTGTGGCTGACGCCGCGCCTGGCCGACTTCCGCCGCCGGCACCCGGGCATCGAGGTCGAGATGTGGCGCGACCATCCGCAGGAGGACTTCTCGCGCAAGGACATCGACCTTTGGATCGTCCCGCGCGTCGACCCTTTGCGGCGCTGGCCGCGCCAGGTGTCGGCCCAGTACCTGGTGGGCAAAGAGATCGTCGCGGTCTGCGACCGCAAGCTGGCCCGCGGCGTCTCCACGCCGCGGCAACTGCTGGCGCTGCCCTTGCTCCACCACGGCGACCAATCGGGCAACTGGGCGCTGTGGGCCAAGGCGGTGGGCGCCGAGGCGCCGTCCGGCCGGGCCGGCACCGGCATGGACCTGGTGGAGGACCTGATCGAAGCCGCGCGCGCCGGCCAAGGCGCGGCCATCGTCCAGAAATGCATGGTCGAGTCCGACCTGCGTTCGGGACGGCTGGTGGCGCCGGTGCCCGGCGAAGCCTCGACCGGCCGCGGCTACCACCTGTGCCGCCGTCGCGCGCAGGGCGGTGGGCACGCAGCGGCGCAGTTGTTCGCCGAGTGGGTGGTGGAGCAGGCGCGGGCGGCAGGTTGAGCCGTCGCCGGCCTGCCGCGCAGCGGGACCGGGTTGGCGCGCCCAGGGCCCTCTGCGCAAATCGCTGACCGATCGATGTGGGGGATCCCTGACGGCATCGACCGAGGCTTCATCCCGCCACGCCAAGAACATCACCTTGAAAATCCCGCTCAGGCTGCCGGATTTTCAAGGTGGCATGGTGCCCATGTTGCTCAATCGCCCCTCCCTCAGAAAAGCCGTCCAGACGGCACTGCGGCGCAGCCGCGCGGTGGTGCTGATGGCCCGAGGCAGGTCGGGAAGACCACGCTGGCGCGCGGCTTCGTCCCGGCCGGCCATGGCCACTACTTCGACCTGGAGGATCCGGCGGTCGAGGCGGGTTTCGCAGCGCCGATGACGCTGCTCGGCGGCTTGCAAGGGCTGGTTGTCATCGATGAAGTGCAGCGGGCCCCCGAGCTCTTCAAGGTGTTGCGCGTGCTGCTCGACCGCGAAGGGGCGCCGGCCCAGTTCATGTTGTTGGGCAGCGCCTCGCCCGCGCTGCTTCGCCAGACCACCGAGTCGCTGGCGGGCCGCATCGAGGTGGTCGAGGTCGGCGGCTTCACGATCGAGGAAGTTGGCCCACGGCGTCAAGAAACGCTGTGGTGGCGTGGCGGCTACCCTCGTTCCTTTATGGCGGCCAACGATGGCGACAGCCGTCAATGGCGCCGCGACTTCATGCGTTTGGTCGTTGAACGCGACATGCCGCAACTGGGCATTCAGGTGACGGCGCCAGCGATGCAGCGCTTCTGGGCCATGCTGGCTCACTACCACGGGCAGGTGTGGAACGCCGCCGACCTGGCCCGTTCGCTCGGAGTGAACGAGAGCACCGTGCGGCGCTATCTCGACTGGCTCACCCAGTTCTACATGGTTCGCCAATTGCAGCCCTGGTTTGAAAACCTGGGGAAGTGGCAAGTCAAGGCGCCGAAAGTCTATTTCCGGGATACGGGGTTGCTGCACGAGCAACTGGGCATCAATGATCCCGCGATGCTTCTGCGGCACCCGCGCTCCGGCGCATCCTGGGAAGGCTTCGCCTTGGAGCAGGTCGTGCGGCTGGCCGCGCCGGATGAAGCTTATTTCTGGGCCACCCACGCAGGCGCGGAACTCGACTTGCTGATGCTGAAAGACGGCCGGCGCGTCGGCGTGGAGTTCAAGCGCTCGGACGCGCCCCGCACCACGCCCTCCATGACCACCGCGATGAATGAACTGCGGCTGGATGCCCTGTATGTGGTGTATCCCGGGACGCGACGCTACGTGCTGAGCGGCGGAAGCCGTGCCGTTGGCTGCGTTGTTGTCGGTGGGGTGACGAGGGGGCTGCGGCAGGGGCGTCCGGGCGGACGGTCCCGGAGACTGAGATCAATTGATGTCTTCTTGAATAGCTCAGACCGCTCTCGCCATCCCGAAGCAGCAGCAGGCGCGGGCCGGAGGTTGAAGGCTGGACGGCGGCATGCCGCGACCGGCCTGCGAGGGCCCCTGGCTCAGCAGGATTTGCGCAGCAGCAGGCAGGGCTCGGAGCGGTAGAGCTGCTGTTTGATGGCGGGGGATTCGATGCGCTTGAGCAGCATTTCGGCGGCGGTTTCGCCGAGCGCCGTCGGCTGGATGTCCACCGTGCTCAAGGGCGGGTTCGATTGCGCGGTGTCGAGCAGGTTGTCGAAACCGATCAACGCGAAGTCGATGCCCGCGCGCAAACCGTGGTCCCCCAGGGCGGTCAAGGCCCCCAGCGCCGTGATGTCGTTGTAGCAAACCGCGGCCGTCGGCCTGGGGGAAGACGCCAGCAAGCTGGTCATGGCCTGGCGGCCGCCGGCGCGGTTGGGTTTGGAAGGCACCACCCAGCCTGCCGGCGCGGCCAGCCCGGCCCGTTTCAAGGCCAGCTTGTAGCCGGCCCGGCGTTCGTCGTAGACCGCCCCCGCCAGGCCCCCCAGAAACCCGATCCGTCGATGCCCGATCTTGATCAGGTGTTCGGTGGCCATCTGGATGCCGAGCGTGTTGTCAGCGCCGACGAAGTCGTAGTCCCCGTCCCCGAGCGGCCTGATCATGATGACGCTGGGTATCCCCCAGGCCTTGAGATCTTTCGTCAGGGATGGGGGCGTCTGCTGGGCCGGGCAGATGACGATCCCCGCCGTGTTCTGTTCCCGCATCGACAGCAGCACTTTCTGCTGCCTTTCGACGTCCTCGTGCGTGTGCGCCATCAGGACCACATAGCCCGCATCCACCAGCCTCTTCTCGACGCCGACCAGGACTTCGGTGAAGAAGGGGTTCGTCAGGTCGTTGATCACCACCCCCACCGTCTTGGAAGATTGCCGCCTCAGGTCCGCGGCCTGCCGGTTGTAGACATAGCCCAGGCGCCACGCCGCCTCGTGCACCCGCTTGGCCGTCTCCTCGCGCACCAGGGCGCTGTTCTGCAAGACCAGGGAAACCGTGGACTTCGACACGCCGGCGGCTTGCGCCACATCCAAGATCGTCAATCCCTTTTTGGTCGACGTGTTCCGAGTTTTCATTGCCTGTCCGTGTTGCTGAACGATCCATGTCGGAGAAAGCGGCGGGGACCGCAGCCGCAGGGAAATGACGCCGCGCCTCAGCGCTAAGGGGCGGGCCACGGGGCATTTTGTCTTGAGTCTCCCGGCCATGCTTGCGGCACCGGGGCGCGTCGGAAACATCGGCCAGGCGCAGCCGACGGCCGCACATGTCCCGGCGACCCCCTCACGCTTCAACCGCCCACCGGTCGCGCGGCCCCTGCACCAAGGGTTTCCCCGAGGAGTGGTTTGATGCTGTTCGGTCCAGAATTGGAACGTTCCAAAAAGAATCGCACGATTTTTCAGAGAAGTAATCCCGTGACTCAAGAAATACAAACGACAGGTTGGGGGCTCATCGGCGCCAGCACCATCGCCAGCGAGCACATGGTCCGGGCGATCCGGGCCCAGGCCGGGCATGAAGTCGTGGCGGTCGCCAGTGGCAGCCTGGAGCGCGCCCGCGCCTTCGCGGCCGGTCACGGCATCGAGAAGGCGCATGGGTCGGTGTCCGACCTGCTGGCCGATCCCAAGGTCGGGGTGGTCTACGTCAGCAGCACCAATGAACGGCACCACCAGCAAGTCGTGGCCGCCGCCGCGGCCGGCAAACATGTGTTGTGCGAGAAGCCGCTGGCGCTGAACCTGCGGGACGCCGAAGCCATGGTCCAGGCCTGCCGGGACGCGGGCGTCGTGCTGGCGACGAATCACCACCTGCGCAATGCCGCCACCCACCGCAAGATCCGCGACCTCATCCGCGGCGGCGCGATCGGCAGCCCGCTGTTCGCCCGGGTCTTCCACGCGGTCCACCTGCCCGCTTCATTGCAGGGCTGGCGCATCGACCGGCCCGAGGCGGGCGGCGGCGTCATCCTGGACATCACCGTGCACGACGCCGACACCCTGCGCTTCATCCTCGATGCCGAGCCGGTGGAGGCGGTCGGGCTGGCCCAGTCCACCCCCATGGCCCGGCAGGGGCTGGAAGACGGCGTCATGGCAGTGCTGCGGTTCGACAACGGCCTGCTGGCGCAATTGCACGACGCGTTCACCGTCGGCCACGCGGGCACGGGGATCGAGGTCCACGGCACCTCGGGCTCCATCTTCGGCCGTGACGTGATGACGCAAAAGCCGGTGGGGACCGTCTGGCTGCGGGACGCGCAGGGTGAACGGGAATGCCCCGTCGACCACGTGGACCTCTACGCGCGGGGCGTGCAAGTCTTCTGTGAGGCCTTGGCGACGGGAAGCGAACCGGCCGCGACGGCGCAGGACGGCCTGCGCTCACTCGCCGTGGCGCTGGCCGTCGCCGAATCCTGCAGGACCGGCCGTTCGATCCGCCTCTGAAACGGTACATCCCATGAAAAAAGTCATCGATGCCCCCGAGGCCGCGGCGCTGATCAACGACGGCGACACGCTCAGCATCAGCTCCTCCAGCGGCCTGGGCTGCCCGGACGCCGCCCTGGCCGCGATCGGGGAGCGCTTCGAGCGGGAGGGCCACCCGCGCGCGCTGACCGTGCTCAGCCCCATCGCGGCGGGCGACATGTACGGCATCAAGGGCATCGACCACCTGGCCAAGCCGGGCCTGCTCGGCCGCATCCTGGCCGGCTCCTACCCCAGCGGCCCGTCCTCGCTGCCCATGCCCGAGATCTGGCGCATGGTCGTGGAGAACCAGGTCGAGGCCTACAACATTCCCAGCGGCATCCTGTTCGACATGCACAGGGACGCGGCCGCCAGGAGGCCGGGTGTGCTGACCAAGGTGGGCATGGGCACTTTCGCCGACCCGGCCCAGCAGGGCTGCGCGATGAATGCCGCCGCGGCGGCGCACCCCGTCGTGCGGCGGGAGCGTTTCGACGGCCAGGACTGGTTGTATTTCCCCGCCCTGGCGCCGCGGGTGGCCATCATCCGCGCCACGACGGCCGACGAGGCGGGGAACCTCACCTACGAGCACGAGGGCGCCTTGCTCGGCGGGCTGGAGCAGGCGCTGGCGGCGCGGAACAACGGCGGCATCGTGGTCGCGCAAGTCAAGCGTGTGGTGAGGCGGGGCAGCTTGCGCCCGCACGACGTGCGCGTGCCGGGCAATCTGGTGGACCACGTCGTCGTCGCGCCCGGCCAATGGCAGACCACGCAGACGGTCTACGACCCCGCGATCAGCGGCGAGATCGCCCAGCCGCTGGCCATGTTCGAACCGCAGCCCTGGGGCGCCGAGAAAGTCATCGCGCGCCGCGCCGCGATGGAGCTGGCGCGCGGCCAGGCGGTGAACCTGGGCTTCGGGATTTCGGCCAATGTCCCCCGCATCCTCCTGGAAGAAGGGTTGCACGGGCAGGTGACCTGGGCCATCGAGCAAGGCGCCGTCGGCGGCATGCCGCTGCTGGGCTTCGCCTTCGGCTGCGCCGCCAACGCGGACGCGATCGTCGCCTCGCCGCAGCAGTTCACCTACTTCCAGGGGGGTGGCTTCGACGCCGCGCTGCTGTCTTTCCTGCAAGTGGACCGCCACGGCAGCGTCAACGTCTCCAAGCTGGGGTCCAAGCCCTACCTCACGGCAGGCTGTGGCGGGTTCGTCGACATCACGGCCCATGCACGCCGGATCGTCTTCTCCGGGTTCTTCACGGCTGGCGCCCAGTTGCAGGTGGGCGACGGCCGGCTGACCATCCTCAAGGAAGGCAAGACCCGCAAATTCGTGGACTCCGCCGAACACATCACCTTCAGCGGCCTGGTGGGGCGCGAGCGCGGCCAGCGGGTGACTTATGTGACCGAGCGCTGCGTGCTGGACCTGGATGCGCAAGGCCTGGTGGTCACGGAAATCGCGCCGGGCGTCGACCTGCAACGCGACGTGCTCGACCAGTCCGACATCCCGTTGCGCGTGTCTCCCGCCCTGAAGGCGATGGCGCCCACCCTGTTCCAGGAGCGGCCCATGGGCTTGTCCTTGCGGTCGCCGGAGGCTGCCCGTGGATGACGCCTTGGTCCGATGCGAAAGGCTGGATCAGGTCGCGGTAGTCAGGCTGGCCCGCCCGGCCAAGCTCAATGCCCTGACGCCGGCGATGCTCGACCAGCTGGAGGCCGCGGCCCGCGCACTCGACGCCGACACCGCGGTTCGGGTGGTCATCCTCACCGCCGAAGGCGATAAGGCGTTCTGCGTGGGCGCGGACATCAACGAATGGGCGGCCCTGCCACCGCTGGACATGTGGCGGCGCTGGGTCAAGCGCGGCCACCAGGTGTTCGACCAGTGGGCGCGGCTGCGCCCCCCGGTCATCTGCGCCGTCAACGGGCATGCGTTCGGCGGTGGGCTGGAACTGGCCCTGGCCGCGGACATCCGCATCGCCAGCCGCGACGCCCAATGGGCGTTGCCGGAGGCCTCGATCGGCACCTGCCCCGGCTGGTCGGGCACGCAGCGCCTGGTGGGCCTGATCGGCGCCGGCCGGGCCAAGTACCTGGCGCTCAGCGGCAGGCGCTTCGGCGCCGCGGAGGCGCTGGCCATGGGATTGACCCATGAAGACGCCCCGGCCGGCGAAGTATTGGACCGCGCGTTGCGCCTGGCCAGCGACATGTGCGCCAAAGCGCCGGTGGCGCTGCAGCTGACCAAGCAGCTGATCGACGCCGCCGCGAGCGAAGGCCGGGCGGCGGCCCTGGAGGCCTTCGCCGGCGCGCTGGCCGCCTCCACGGAGGACGGCGTGGAAGGCATCCTCAGCTTCAAGGAAAAGCGCGCCCCCCAATACCTCGGGCAGTGAAACAGCCAACAGAGAAAACCATGAACCCAACGACCGCTTTCGAAACCCTGCCGCACGAGCCCTTCCGCGGCCAACTGCTGATCGACGGCGCCTGGTGCCCCGCGGCCGACGGCGCGACCCTGGAACGCCGGTCGCCGGCCCACGACCAGCTGGTGGCGGTGTACGCCAAGGCGGGCGTCGACGACGCGGTGCGGGCGATCACGTCGGCGAGGCGGGCCTTCGACCAGGGCCCCTGGCCGAAGATGAAGGGCGCGGAGCGCGCCCGCGTCCTGCGCGCGGCGGCGCAGGGCATCCTGGCGCGCAAGCGGGAGCTGGCCTGGCTGGAGACCTTGGAGAACGGCAAGCCCCTGGCCCAATCGCTCGCCGAGGTCGAAGGCGCCGCCGACCTCTGGGACTACGCCGCCGGGCTCGCCCGCAACCTGCACGGCGACAGCTACAACACGCTCGGGGAAGGCACGCTGGGCGTGGTCCTGCGCGACCCGGTGGGCGTGGTGAGCATCATCACGCCCTGGAACTTCCCCTTCCTGATCGTCAGCCAGAAGCTGCCCTTCGCGCTGGCGGCCGGGTGCACCGCCGTGGTCAAGCCGGCCGAGGTGACTTCCGGCACCACCGTCTTGCTGGGCGAGATCCTGCAGGCCGCCGGCCTGCCCGCGGGCGTGGTGAACATCCTGGTCGGCCGGGGCAGCGTCATCGGCGACGTCATGGTGACGCATCCGGACGTCGACATGCTGTCTTTCACCGGCTCCACCGGGGTCGGCAAGCAGGCCGTGGCCAAGTCCGCCGCCACGCTCAAGAAAGTGTCGATGGAGCTGGGCGGCAAGAACCCGCAGGTCGTCTTCGCCGACTGCGACTGGGACGCCGCGGTCGACGCCGCCGTCCACGGCATCTTCTTCAACGCCGGCCAGTGCTGCAACAGCGGCAGCCGCGTCCTGGTCCAGGAATCCATCGCCGAACGGTTCGTCCAGGCGGTCGTCGAGAAGTCGAAAGCCGTGAAGGTGGGCGACCCGCTGCAGGCGGGCGTGCAGGTGGGCGCCATCACCACCGAAAAGCAGCTGGACACCATCCTCGGCCACATCCGCGAGGCCCGGGAAGCGGGGGCCCGGGTGGTGCTCGGCGGGGCGCGCCTCCCGGGCCCGGGCATGTATGTCGAGCCCACCGTGGTCGCCGGCGTCACGCCCGGGATGGCCATCGCCAGGGAAGAGGTCTTCGGCCCCGTCCTGGCCGTGCTGACCTTCAAGACCCTGGACGAGGCGGTCGAGCTGGCCAACTCCACGCTCTACGGGCTGTCCGCCGCCGTCTGGAGCCGGGACTTCGACACCTGCCTGGCCGCGGCCCGGCGCATCCGGGCGGGCACCGTCTGGGTCAACACTTTCCTCGAAGGCCACGCCGAACTGCCGTTCGGCGGCTATCGCGAAAGCGGCATCGGCCGCGAACTGGGGCGCTACGCCGCGGAGGACTACACCGAAACCAAGACCCTGCACATGCACATCGGGCCGCGCACGGACTGGTACCTGCCCCGGGATTGACGCCGCCGCACGGCCCGCGCCGGCGTCGCCCGCAAGCAAGAAGCCCAAACCAAAAGACTGGAGACACCCATGAAAAGACATCTCATCGCCGCCGCGGCCGCGGCGCTCGGCCTGCCGGCCATGGCCCAGCAGCAATCCGTCGAAGTCCTGCACTGGTGGACGTCGGGCGGGGAAGCGGCCGCCCTCAACGTTCTCAAAGGCAACCTCGAAAAGCAGGGCGTCAAGTGGAACGACATGCCCGTGGCCGGCGGCGGCGGCGAGGCGGCGATGACCGTGGTCCGCGCGCGCGTGACCTCCGGCAACCCGCCGACCGCCGTCCAGATGCTGGGGTACGACATCACCGACTGGGGCAAGCAGGGCGTGCTGGCCGACTTGAACGACCTGGCGGCCAAGGAGGGCTGGGACAAGACGGTGCCCAAGGCCCTGCAGGCCTTCTCGAAATACAACGGCAAATGGATCGCCGCGCCGGTCAATGTGCATTCGACCAACTGGGTCTGGGCCAACAACGAGGTGCTCGCCAAGGCCGGCGTCACCGGCGAGCCCAAGACCTGGGACGAGTTCATCGCGGCGGCCGAGAAGGCGCAGAAGGCCGGCTTCATCGGGCTGGCCCACGGCGGGCAGCCTTGGCAGGAAGCCACCATCTTCGACGGCGTGGTGCTGGCCACGGGCGGGGTCGACTACTACCGCAAGGCTTTCGTCGAACTGGACCCCAAAGCCCTGGGATCGGCCACGACGGAGAAAGTCTTCCAGCGCATGTCGCAGTTGCGCAAGCTGGTGGACAAGGACTTTTCCGGGCGCGATTGGAATGTGGCCTCGGGCATGGTGATCAGCGGCAAGGCCGCCTTCCAGGTCATGGGCGACTGGGCGAAAGGCGAATTCGTGAACGCCAAGAAGGTTCCGGGCAAAGACTTCTCCTGCTTCCGGCTGCCCGGCACCCAGGGCACGGTGTCCTTCAACTCCGACCAGTTCGCGATGTACAAGCTCAGCGGGGACAAGGCCGCCGCGCAGGCCAAGCTGGCCAGCGCCATCATGGAGCCGGGCTTCCAGTCGGCTTTCAACGTCGTGAAAGGCTCGGCGCCGGCCCGCAGCGACGTGCCGGACACAGCCTTCGACGCCTGCGGGAAGAAGGCCATCAAGGACCTGGCCGAAGCCAACGCCAGGAACACGCTGGTGGGGTCCATCGCCCATGGGCACGCGGTGCCCGCCTCCATCAAGAGCGCCATGTACGACGTGATCACCCGGCATTTCAACGGGCAGATCGACGACAAGAAAGCCGCCGCGGAGCTGGTCGCGGCCGGGAAGAACTGACCCGCCGGTCCCATCTGAAAAGAACGATCGAGGAGAACCGACATGAACAAGAAATTCCCCCTGGCCCTGCTGCTGTGCGCAGGCCTTTCCGCGGCGCAGGCCCAGCAGTCCAGCGTGGAGGTGCTGCACTTCTGGACTTCCGGCGGGGAGGCCGCGGCGCTCAACGTGCTGAAGGGCCGGCTCGACAAGCAGGGCGTCAAATGGAACGACATGCCCGTGGCCGGCGGCGGCGGCGAGGCGGCGATGACCGCCGTCCGGGCGCGCGTGACCTCCGGCAACCCCCCCACCGCCGTGCTGCTGATGGGCTTCGACCTGACCGACTGGGCCAACCAGAAGGTGCTGGCCGACCTGAACCCCCTGGCGCAGAAGGAGGGCTGGGACAAGGTGGTGCCCGACGCCGTCAAGCGCTTCACGAAGTTCGACGGCAAATGGATCTCGGCCCCGCTGGCCATCCACTCCATCAACTGGGTCTGGGCCAACAAGGAGGTGCTGGCCAAGTCCGGCGTCGCCGCCGAGCCCAAGACGTGGGACGAGTTCATCGCAGCGGCCGAGAAGGTCCAGAAAGCCGGCTACGTCGGCCTCGCCCACGGCGGGCAGGCCTGGCAGGAGGCGACCATGTTCGACAGCGTGGTGCTGGCCACCGGCGGCGCCGACTTCTACCGCAAGGCCTTCATCGAGCTGGACGCCAAGGCGCTGGGCTCGCCCACCATGGCCAAGATCTTCGAGCGCATGGGGCAGCTGCGCAGGCTCGTCGACAAGGACTTCTCCGGCCGCGACTGGAACGTCGCCTCCGGCATGGTGATCAGCGGCAAGGCGGGTTTCCAGATCATGGGCGACTGGGCCAAGGGCGAGTTCACCAACGCCAAGAAGCAGCCCGGCGCCGACTACCTCTGCTTCCCCGTGCCGGGCACGCAGGGCAGCGTGTCCTTCCTGTCCAACCAGTTCGCGATGTTCAAGGTGGGGGGCGACAAGGCCGACGCGCAGATGAAGATGGCTTCCGCCAGCCTGGACCCCGGCGTGCAATCGGCGTTCAACGTGCTGAAGGGCTCCGTGCCCGCCAGGACGGACGTGCCCGACGCCGCGTTCGACGCCTGCGGCAAGCGCGCGATGAAAGAGCTGGCGGAGGCGAGCAGGAAGAACACCCTGGTCGGCTCCATCGCCCACGGCCACGCGTCGCCGACGGCGATCAAGAACGCCTTCTACGACGTGATCACCCGGCATTTCAACGGGCAGATCGACGACGCCAAGGCGGTGAAGGAAATGGTGGCGGCGGCGAAGAGCTGAGATGAAAGCCGGCGCCCTCCCCAAACTCCTGATCACGCCGAGCGCCTTGCTGGTGCTCGTGTGCGTGTACGGGTACATCATGTTCACGGTGTACCTGTCGTTCACCGGTTCCACCCTGATGCCGAGCTACGCGCTGACGGGCGGCGGGAACTACGAGCGGCTGGTGGGCCTGGAGAACTGGTCGGTCTCGCTGTCCAACCTCTGGGTCTTCTCCAGCCTCTACATCCTGTGCGCGCTCGGGCTGGGCCTGGGCCTGGCGATCATGATCGACCAGAAAGTCCGGGCGGAGACGGCCTTCCGGTCGATCTTCCTGTACCCCATGGCCCTGTCCTTCATCGTGACGGGGACGGCGTGGAAATGGCTGCTGGACCCCGGCGTGGGACTGGAACGGACCATGCACTCGCTCGGCTGGGAGCAGTTCCGGTTCGGCTGGATCAAGGACAGCGAACTGGCCATCTACTGCGTCGTGATCGCGGCGGTCTGGCAGACCACCGGCTTCGTCATGGCGATGTTCCTGGCCGGCCTGCGCGGCATCGATTCGGAGCAGGTCAACGCCGCCAGGGTCGACGGCGCCAGGACGTGGCAGATCTACGTGCGGATCATCATCCCCCAGCTCGGCCCGGTGTTCGTCTCGGCGTTCGTGATCATGGCCCACATGGCGGTGAAGTCCTACGACCTGGTGGTGGCCTTGACCAACGGCGGGCCCGGCAGGTCCACCTGGCTGCCGTCGGTCTTCATGTACCAGTACACCTTCACCCGCAACGAGATGGCGGTGGGCGCCGCCAGCTCGGTGCTGATGCTGCTGGTCGTCGGTGCGGTCGTGCTGCCCTACCTGCGCAGCGAAATGAAGAAAGTCAAGAATGGCTAGCGCGACGCACCACGCAACGAACCGCGGCGAAAGAAGCGCCGCGCCCGCGGCCCGGGCCGCCCGCTGGCTGCTCTATGCCGTCCTGCTGGCGCTGGCGGTGGTGTTCCTGACGCCCGTCTACGTGATGGTGGTCAACTCCCTCAAGCCGCTGGACGAGATACGGACCGGCAACCTGATGGCGCTGCCCTCGGCGTGGACGCTGCAACCCTGGCTGACCGCCTGGGACACGGCGCAGATCGGGGTGCAGCCCACCGGCTTGAAGCCCTACTTCATCAACTCTTTCCTGCTGGTCGTGCCGGCGGTGGCGATCTCGACGCTGATCGGGGCGTTGAACGGCTACATCCTGACCCAGCACCGTTTCCGCGGCGCCCACCTGCTGTTCGCGGCCATGTTGTTCTCGGTCTTCATCCCCTACCAGATCGTCCTGATCCCGATGGCCAAGACGCTGGGCTGGCTCGGCATCGCCGGGACGGTCAAGGGGCTGGTCTTCGTGAACGTGGTCTACGGCGTCGGCTTCACCACGCTCTTCTTCCGCAACTACTACGCGGCGTTCCCGGGCGAGCTGGTCCGGTCCGCGCGCATGGACGGCGCGGGGTTCTTCGGCGTGCTGTGGCGCATCCTGCTGCCCAACAGCGCTCCCATCATCGTGGTGACGGTGATCTGGCAGTTCACCAACATCTGGAACGAATTCCTCTTCGGCGCTTCCTTCAGCGATTTCAGCTCCTATCCGCTGACCGTGGCGCTGAACAACCTGGTGAACAGCAGCACCGGCGTCAAGGAATACAACGTCCACTTCGCCGGCGCCTTCATCGCCGCGCTGCCGACGCTGGTCGTCTACCTGCTGTCCGGCAAATATTTCGTCCGCGGCCTCATGGCTGGTTCCGTCAAAGGCTAAGGGCCCCTTTCACTCATGGCTTCCCTCGATCTGATCAACATCCAAAAGAGTTTCGGCACCGTCCAGATCCTGCACGACCTGTCGATCTCGCTGCAGGACGGCGAGTTCCTGGTCCTGGTGGGCCCGTCGGGCTGCGGCAAGAGCACCCTGATGAACATCATCGCCGGCCTCGAAGAGCCCACCGGCGGCCTGGTGCGGCTGCAGGGCCGGGACATCACGCACGCCCCGCCGGCGGACCGCAACATCTCCATGGTGTTCCAGTCCTACGCCCTGTACCCGAACATGACGGTGGCCAAGAACATCGAGTTCCCGCTGGAGATGCGCAAGGTCGACAAGGCCAGCCGCAAGGTCCGCGTCCAGTCCGTCGCCAAGCTGCTCCAGATCGAGCACCTGCTGGACAGGAAGCCGAGGCAGCTTTCCGGCGGGCAGCGTCAGCGGGTGGCCATCGGCCGGGCCCTGGCGCGGGAGCCCCAGCTGTACCTGTTCGACGAGCCCCTGTCCAACCTGGACGCCCAGCTGCGCGTGGACATGAGGACGGAGATCAAGAAGCTCCACCAGCGCCTGAAGGCCACGATCGTCTACGTGACGCACGACCAGATCGAGGCCATGACCCTGGCCACCCGCATCGCCGTGATGAAGGGCGGGGTGCTGCAACAGCTGGGCACGCCCCATGAGGTCTACAACCGGCCCGCCAACACCTTCGTCGCGGGGTTCATGGGGTCGCCGCGGATGAACATCCTGAAGGCCTCGGCCCTGGACGCGCCGGCGGGCCTGGCCCTGGCGTTCCCCGGCGCGGCCCAGGCCCCGGGCGTGGAGGTGCGCCTGCCCGCGGGCGCCTTGGCCGAGGCCGTGCGCGCCTACGCCGGCCAGGAGGTGCTGATCGGCATCCGCGCCGAAGCCGTCTGCCTGGCGCAGGGCGGGGACGGCGCCGCGCCGGGGCAGATGGCGTTCGACGCCCGCGTCGAAGTGATCGAACCCACCGGCGCCGACACCCTGGTCGTGCTGCAACTGGGGGCGCAGGAGTTGACGGTGCGGCTGGAGCCGGACGTGCGGCTCAGGCCCGGGCAGCAGGCGCGTTTCACCGTCGACATCGGCAAGCTGGTCTGCTTCGACGCGAAGACCGAGTTGCTGGTCTCCTGACGCGATGGCCGATTCGGATTTCGATGTCGTGGTCGTCGGCTCCGGCGTGGGCGGCAGCGCGGTCGCGCTGCAGCTGGCCGGGTCGGGCGCGCGCGTGGCCGTCCTGGAGCGCGGCCCCCACCTGCCGCGCGAACCCCAGCTGTGGGACCCGGAGGCGGTGTTCGCCGAGCGCCGCTACGCCCCGCAAGAAACCTGGTACGCCGACGGTCGGGCCTTCACGCCCGGCAACTTCTACTTCGTCGGCGGCAATTCCAAATTCTTCGGCACCGCCATGTTACGGTTCCGCGAGCGCGACTTCGAAGCGGTCGAGCACGAAGAAGGCGTGTCGCCGGCCTGGCCGATCCGCTACGCCGACCTGGAGCCCTGGTACGCCGACGCCGAGCGCTTGTTCGGTGTGAGGGGGCGCGCCGGCCTGGACCCGACGGAGCCGCCCCGCTCCACGGGCTATCCGGAGCCGCCGGTGCCGCACGAGCCGGTCATCGCGCGCATCGAAGGGCGTCTGCGCGCACTCGGGCTCCACCCGTTCCCGATGCCCGCCGCCATCGACCACGGGCCCTCGGGCAGCTGCCGCCGCTGCGCCAATTGCGATGGCTTCGCCTGCCGGATCGACGCCAAGGGCGACGCCGAAGTGCGCCTGCTGCGCCCGGCCATGCGCGCGGCCAACATCAGCGTGCTGGCGAACACCCGGGTGGAGCGCCTGGTGGCCGACGCCCCGGGGCGGCGGATCCTGGCGGCGCAGGTCGTGCGAGACGGCGAGCGCAGGGACATCCGGGCCGGCTTGTTCGTGCTGAGCGCGGGCGCCATCAATTCGGCCGCGCTGCTGCTGCGCTCCGCCCAGGGGCGCTTCCCGCGCGGCCTGGCCAACAGCAGCGACACCGTGGGGCGGCACTACATGACGCACAACACCACGGCGCTCATGGCCATCCACCCGCTGCGGCGCAACCCGACGCGCTTTCCCAAGACGCTGGCGCTGCACGACTTCTACTTCGGCGACGGGCCGGCCGGCCCGCCGCTGGGCAGCCTGCAGTTGCTGGGCAAGATCCGAGAACCGATGCTGCGCGGCGCGCTGCCCCTGGCGCCGTCCTTCCTGCTGCGGGCGATGGCCGAGCGCAGCGTCGACTGGTACGCCCAGAGCGAAGACCTGCCGCGTCCGGACAGCCGCGTCACGGTCCGCCCCGACGGCGCGGTGAACCTCCACTGGGAACGCAGCAACCTGCGCGCACACCGCCGATGGGTCGAACGCTGCCGGGGCATCCTGAGGCGCGTGGGCTACCCCATCGTGCTGGCCCGGCAGTTCGGCACCGAAGTCGTCTCGCACCAATGCGGCACGGTGCGCTTCGGCGACGACCCGGCCACCTCGGCGCTCGATCCCCACTGCAAGGCCTGGGACCACGACAACCTCTATGTCGTCGACGCCGGCTTCTTCCCGTCGTCCGCGGCGGTCAACCCCGCGCTCACGGTGGCGGCCCAGGCCTTGAGGGTCGGCCGGCACTTGAGGGACGAGGTGCTCTCATGAAGGCGGCCCGCCCATTGGCCCTGGTCACCGGCGCGCGTCGCGGCATCGGCGCGGGCATCGCCGCCGAGTTGGCCGAACAAGGCTTCGACCTGGCCTTGACCGACCTCGACGAGGCCGGCGCGGAAGAAGTGCTGGCGGCCGCCGAGGCGCGCGGTGCCCGCGTGAGGATGTTCGCCTCCGACCTGGCCCGGGTGGACGGGCACACGGACCTGGTCGCCCGTGTGGCCGACTGGGGCGGCCCGCTTTCGGTGCTGGTCAACAACGCCGGCATCGGCTCGCCGGTGCGCGGCGACCTCCTGGCGGTCACGCCCGAGTCCATGGACCTGGTGCTGGGCGTGAACCTGCGCGGCACCTTCTTCCTCTCCCAGGCGGTCGCCAGGCACATGCTGGCGTCGACGAGCCCGTTCGCGCGTTCGATGGTCACGGTGTCGTCCGTCAGCGCCGAGATGGCTTCCATCGAGCGGGGGGAGTACTGCGTGTCCAAGGCGGGGCTGTCGATGGTGTGCAAGCTGTTCGCCCTGAGGCTGGCGGAGGCGGGCATCGGCGTCTTCGAGGTCAGGCCCGGCATCGTCCGCACGCCGCTCACCGCGGCGGTGGCGGCGCGCTACGACCGGCGCATTCGCGACGGGCTGGTGCCGGCCAGGCGCTGGGGCGAGGCGCAGGACGTGGCCCGGGCGGTGTCGGCCCTGGCCTCCGGACGGATGGGTTTCGCCACCGGCAGCGTGGTGAACGTGGATGGCGGTTTGTCGATTCAAAGGTTGTGACGTGGGGAATTACGACTACATCATCGCGGGCGGCGGTTCCGCGGGTTGCGTTCTGGCGCACCGGCTGAGCGAAGACCCGTCGGTCCGCGTGCTGTTGCTGGAAGCGGGGGGCGCGGACCGCCATCCCTTCTTCCACTGGCCGGCGGGCTTCGCCAAGATGACCCGGGGCATCGGCTCCTGGGGCTGGCACACCGTGCCGCAGCGCCATTTGAAGAACCGCGTGCTGCGTTTCACCCAGGCCAAGGTGATCGGCGGCGGGTCGTCGGTCAACGCGCAGATCTACACGCGTGGCGCGGCTGCCGATTACGACGCCTGGGAAAGCGAGGCCGGCGCCGCCGGCTGGGGCTACCGGAGCGTGCTGCCTTATTTCAGGCGCTCCGAGAACAACCAGCGCTTCGCCGACGCCTACCACGGCTACGGCGGTTTGCTCGGGGTGTCCAACCCCATCAGCC
>CBJNAE010000028.1:0-18971 GCA_966433995.1 uncultured Ideonella sp.
TTCGCGCGCACGCTGCTGCGCCACGGCATGCCGCACTTCGAGAACTCCTTCGCCGAGCGCGGCGCGCCCATCCTGTCGCCCAGCGTGTTGCGCGACTTCTCGGCGCGCGACCACCTGACCTGGCGGCACCTGGCGCAGATCCGGCGGCGGTGGAGGGGCGTGCTCGTGGTCAAGGGCATCCTGCACGCGCAGGACGCGGTGCTGGCCCGCGACCACGGCGCCGACGGCGTCATCGTCTCCAACCACGGCGGCCGCCAGCTCGATGGCGCCGTGCCGCCGCTGCGCGCGCTGCCGGCAGTGGCGAAAGCGCTGGGCGACTCGGTGCCGGTGATGCTCGACAGCGGCGTTCGCCGCGGCGGCGACGTGCTGAAGGCGCTGGCCCTGGGCGCGAAATTCGTCTTCGTCGGCCGGCCGTTCAACCATGCGGCCGCCATCGCCGGGCAGGCCGGCGTGGCGCACGCCATCGGCCTGCTGCGCGAAGAGGTCGACCGCGACATGGCGATGCTGGGCGTGAATGGCTGCGGCGAGCTGGGCCCGGGCCTGCTCGCCCACGCTTGAGAACGCCCACGCCGCGGGAGGAAACCATGGACCACCGCCCCCGACCCGATGACGCCCAGGCGCCGTCTCTCGGCCGGCTGCGCCGCGCAGCCGCCCTGGCGCTACGGCTGTTGCCGCCCTTGGCTTTCGCGGCGGCCGCGCAGGCGCAGATCGTCGTCGGCCAGACCGCCGACCTCTCCGGCCCCGCCGCGGCGAGCGTCAAGGAGATGAACCAGGGCGCGTCGCTCTATCTCGACGAAGTCAACGCGCGCGGCGGCGTGCACGGGCAGCCGGTCAAGCTGGTGCGGCTCGACGACAGGAACGACCCTGCGCTGGCGCCGGGCAACGCCCGCAAGCTGATCGGGGAACACGGCGCCCATGTGCTGTTCCTGAGCCGGGGCACGCCGCAAACCCAGGCCATCCTGCCGCTGCTGGCGGAGCACGGCATCGGACTGGTCGCGCCCTCCACCGGGGCGATGGCGCTGCGCAGGCCGGTCCACCCCCAGGTCTTCAACGTTCGCGCGCCCTATCAACGCGAGGCAGAGCAGGCGGTGCGCCACCTGGACACCCTGGGCATCGCGCGCATCGCGTTGCTGCATGTGGACGACTCCTTCGGCGAGGACGCCGCGGCCGGCGCGATGACAGGCTTCAAGGCCATCGGCAAAGAACCGCTGAGGGTCGAGAAATTCGACAGGGCCCGGCCCGACCTCGCGCCGCCGGTGCGCAGGATCGTGGCCGCCCAGGCGCAATCGGTGCTCGTGGTCGGCAGCGGCGAAGCCGTGGCATCGGCGACGCGGCTGGTGCGCGAAGCGGGTTCGAAAGCCCAGGTACTCACGCTGTCGAACAACGCCTCGCGCGGCTTCGTGGAGCTGCTCGGCGCGCACGCGCACGGCGTGGTCGTGACGCAGGTCTTCCCGTCCGAGCGCTCGCTCAAGGTGCGTGTGGCCAAGGAGGCCAGCGACCTGGCGCGCAGCCGCGGCCTGGGGCCGCTGAGCCCGGCCATGATGGAAGGTTTCGTCTCGGCCAAAGTGCTGGTCGAAGGGCTCAGGCGGGCCGGGCGCGACCCGACGCGCGGCAGGATCGTCCAGGCCTTCAATGCGATGCGCCGCCACGACCTCGGCGGGTTGGAGATCGGCTATGCCCCGGACGACCACGAGGGCATCGACTTCGTCGATCTGTCCATCATTTCCAGCGACGGAAAATTTCTCCGGTGACCGGGCAGAACCCAATCCCGGCGACCGGCATTCAAAGCCCAACCATGGAGACAAACCACATGAAGCAACCCACCCCATCGCGCAGACATTTCGCCGTGGCCCTGCTCGCGCTGGCCGCCGGCGCGGCCGCCAGCCCAGGCGCCTGGGCGCAGGCCTACCCCAGCAAGCCGGTGCGCCTGGTGGTGCCCTTCGCGCCGGGCGGCACCACCGACATCATCGCCCGCATCATCGCGGACAAGATGGGCGCGGCGCTCGGCCAGACGGTGCTCGTCGAGAACAAGGCGGGCGCGGGCGGCGCGATCGGCGCCGCGGAGGTCGCCAAAGCGCCGCACGACGGCTACACGCTGGGCATCTCCACCGTCTCGACCACGGCCGCCAACCCGGCGATCAACCCCGCCATCCCCTACGACCCGGTCAAGGATTTCGTCCACATCATCAACGTCGCCGCCACGCCCAACGTCATCGCGGTGCACCCGTCGTTCCCCGGCAAGGACCATGCCGCCTTCGTCGACGTGCTGCAGAAGAACCCGGGCAAATACAGCTACGGCACCGCCGGCTCCGGCAGCATCGGCCACCTGCAGACCGAGCTCTACAAGAGCATGACCAAGACCTTCATGACCCACATCCCCTACCGCGGCTCCGGCCCAGCGCTCAACGACGCGGTGGCGGGGCAGGTGCCGATCGTGTTCGACAACCTGCCGTCGGCCATGCCCTTCATCAAGGACAAGCGCCTGGTGGCCATCGCGGTGGCCGCGCCGCAGCGGCTGGCCGGGTTGCCCGACGTGCCGACTTTCGCCGAAGTGGGCCTGCCGCCCGTCAACCGGATGGCCTACTACGGCGTGTCGGCGCCCAAGGACACGCCCAAGGAGGTGGTCGACAAGGTGCACGCGGCCGTGAAGGCGGCGCTGGCCGACCCGGCGGTCAAGAGCCGCATCGAAGCCACCGGCTCCATCGTCGTCGGCAACTCGCCGGAGGAATTCCAGAAGCAGGTCAGGGACGAGTTCCTCACCTACAAGCGGGTGGTGTTCCTGCAGAAGCTCAAGCTGGAGTGAAGCCCGGCCGCCGCCGCGGCCTCAGGCGACGTAGCGCTGCACCTTGGGCGGGCCCTCGCCCACGTGGAACACCAGGCGCCGCTCGCGCAGGCCGACGTCGGCCGCAGTGAACCGCTCCAGGCGGCGCTGGTGCTCGACCCAGCTCTCGTCGACGAAGTATTCGATGTAGCGCCCCGCCACCGCGGTGTCGCGGAACAGGCCCCACGACAGCGCGCCCTGGCGCAGCCGCGCGCGGCGCGTCTCCTGCATCACGGTGTTGAATTCGGCGGCGCGGCCGGGGTCGATCTGGTATTCGACCGTCACCATCACCGGGCCTTCGTCGGGGCCGATCTCGATCACCGGCTCGGGCGCGGAGCCCTGGGCGCGGGCGGGGCTGAAGTCTTCGTCCTCCATGCCGCCCACGGTCAACCTCGGGGTCAACAACATGATCACCGGGCCGAGCACCGCTGCGGCGGTGACGGCCGCCGGCACCGAACTCGCGTTGGCCACCGAGCCCCAGAAGGTGGCGCCGGCCGCGCTGCCGCCCATCAGCGCCATCTGGTAGATCGACATGCCGCGGGCGCGCACCCAGTTGGGCAGCGCCATCTGGGCGGCCACGGTGAGGGAGTTGGCGGAGATGATCCAGGCCACGCCGGCGGCCACCATCGCCGGCAGCGCCAGCCACAGGTTGGGCGCGAACACCGCCGCCACCGAGCTGCCGGCGTGCAGCAGCGTGCCCCAGCGCACGAACTCGTCGCGGCCGATGCGCTGGCGCAGGCGCGGCAGGACCAGCGCCGTGGCCACCGCCCCGCAACCCATCGCCGCCAGCAGCGCGGTGAAAGTGCCGGCCCCGCCGCCTTGCAGGTTCAGCGCGACCACCGGCAGCAGCGCCGTCAGCGCGGTGGACTGGAAGAAGAACAGGAAGATGCGCGTGAGCACCGCGCGCATGCGCGGCGACTGCTTCACGTGCTGGAGGCCCACGCGCATCGCGCCGAGGAAGCGTTCGCCGGGCAGGCTGCTGACGCGCTGCTGGGATTTCCAGCGCAGGATCATCACCAGCGAGAACACCGACAGCACCGCGTTGGTCGCGAAGACAAAGGGGCTGCCGGCGCCGGCGAGCAAGGCGCCCGCCACCACCGGGCCGACCACACGCGAGACGTTCATCGCGATGCCGTTGAGCGCCAGCGCCGAAGGCAGTTCGGCGCGCGAAACCAGGTCGGGCACGATGGCGGCGAACACCGGCCAGCGCATCGCCAGGCCGATGCCGTTGGCGAAAGTCAGGGCCAGCAGCAACGGCGCGTTCAGGCTGTCGGTGAACGACAGCACGCCCAGCAGCACCGCCACCAGCGCGACCCACAGCTGGGTGAAGGCGAAATAGCGCCGGCGGTCGACGATGTCGGCCAGCGCGCCGCTGGGCAGGCCGAGCAGGAACACCGGCATCGTCGAGGCGGCCTGCACCAGGGCCACCATGACGACGTTGTGCGTCAGCGAGGTCATCAGCCAGGCCACCGACACGTCGTTCATCCACATCGTCAGATTGGCGGCCAGCCAGGCCAGCCAGAGCATGCGGAAGACAGGGGCGCGGAGCGGTCCGAGGGTGGATGACATCGGCGGTGATGGGGCGCGGCGGTTGGGGGTGTCCGAGCATACTGCGCGGCCGAAAACCCTGGCCGCCCCGGTGCCAGCGGGGCCGGGCCGCGCTTCGCGTTTCTTTGCATGCGCTTCACAGGCGCACCGTAGGAGACGGACTACCCTTCGCAGCGGCAGCGTCCGCTTCAGCCGCCCCGGCCCCGAACAGACACTCGCCGCACGGCTTGGCCCGGCCCGCCGCGCCGGCCGTTTTTCACCAAGAGGGGAAAGCAGCATGACGAAGATGAACCACACCACGCGACTCAAAAGCATCGGCGCGTTGGCGCTCGCCCTGTGCGCGGCGCAAGCCGGCGCCCAGGTCACCTTCTACGAACACGACGGCTACCAGGGCCGCTCCTTCCACGCCGAACGGCTGGTGCAGGACTTCACCGGCTACGGCTTCAACGACCGCGCCTCGTCCGTCGTGGTGCAAGGCGGCGCCTGGCAGGTGTGCGAAGACGTCGCCTTCAACGGCCGCTGCGTCATGCTTCAACCCGGCAGCTACCCGGCACTGTCCCAGATGGGCCTGAACGACCGGGTCTCGTCCGCGCGGCTGGTAGGCGCGGGCGAAACCTATGGCCAGGCCGGACGCGGTGGCCGGACGGACGGCCGCCCCGAATACCGGCGCCGGCGCGGCGAACGGCTGTTCGACGCCGACGTCGTCGCGGTGCGCGCCGTCTACGGCGCGCAGCAGCAATGCTGGATGGAGCGCGAGCAGGTCAACGACGGCCGCGGCGACGCCAACGTGCCCGGCGCGGTGCTGGGCGCGGTCATCGGCGGCGTGCTCGGCCACCAGATCGGCGGCGGCACCGGCAAGAAAGTGGCGACGGTGGGCGGCGCGGTCGCCGGCGCGGCCGTCGGCGCCAACGTCAACCGCCGCGGCGAGCCGGAGGTGCGGGAGGTGCAGCGCTGCGCGGAATCCCGGCGCCAGGGCCCGCCCGAGTACTGGGACGTGACCTACGTCTTCCGCGGCCAGGAGCACCACATGCAGACCACCTCGCCCCCGGGAGCGACGGTGACGGTGAACCGCAACGGGGAACCGCGGATCTGACTTGGGCCGGGGCGGCGCCATGGGACTTAGCCCCCGCACCGCCTCGGCGACGGCCGCCGCGCGCCGTCACCGTTTGAAACAGCGCAAACCGCTGCGGCCGAGGATGCCCATCGGTGAATGCCCGCAGTCGCATTGCGGCGCATTCCACCGTTCTATATGCTGGGCTGGACAGGGGGCGTTGCGATCCAAGACCTCCAGACCCAGGGCCGGCTGGCCAGGTCGGCGCCGCCGCCGGCCTTCCCCGTCCTGGTACGAACCCCGGCCCGCCGAGGCCGGCCGCTTCCCCTGGCACGTCGCCAGCCCCGGCAACACAGCCGGACGGTCGCAAAAAGGAACCCGGTCATGAAGGACTCGGTCGACGCCGGTCCGGCATTCCTGCTGAACCAGCCCGCCGGGCGCCGCGAGCGGCGCCGCGCGATGCTCATCCTGGCGGTATCCGCCGCGCTGTTCTGCGTGCTGGCGCCGCTGGCCCAAGTGAAGCTGCCGGCCGTGGCGGCCTTCATGCCGGCTTACGAGACCGCCCTGGTCATCACTGACTTGATCACCGCCGCGCTGCTGCTGGGCCAATACCGCATCCTGCGGTCCCGCGCGCTGCTGGTGCTGGCCAGCGGCTACCTGTTCACCGCGGCGATGACCGTCGGCCACGCGGCCACGTTCCCGGGTTTGTTCTCGCCAACCGGCCTGCTCGGCGCCGGGCCGCAGAGCACCGCCTGGATCTACATGTTCTGGCACGCGGGCTTCCCGCTTTTCGTGCTGGCCTATGCGCTACTGAGGCGGGCCGAAAACGCGCGGCCGCCCGAGGCGCGGGGCGGCCGGGCGGCCACGGCGCTGGCCTGGGCCGTGCCCGTTTCGGCCCTGCTGCTGGCCGGCGGGCTGCTCGCCCTGGCCACGGCGGGGCAGGCCGCCTTGCCGGCCATCATGGTCGGCAACCAGCACAGCGGGGCGATGCTCGGCGTGGTGGGCAGCGTCTGGCTGTTCAGCCTGGTCGCGCTGGCGGTGCTGTGGCGGCTGCGCGGCCATTCGGTGCTCGACCTCTGGCTCACCGTGACGCTCAGCGCCTGGCTTTTCGACATCGCGCTGTCGGCCATGCTCAACGCCGGCCGCTACGACCTCGGCTTCTACGCCGGCCGCATCTACGGCTTCCTGGCCTGCGGCGTGGTGATGCTGGAGTTGCTGCTGGAGAACGGCTCGCTCTACGCCCGCCTGGTGAAGCTGCACGAGAGCGAGCAGCGCAAAGCGGTGGAATTGGCGAAAGCCTGCGACGAGGCCCGCTCGGCCAACGAGGCCAAGAGCCTGTTCCTGGCCAGCATGAGCCACGAGATCCGCACGCCGATGAACGCCGTCATCGGCTTGTCCACCCTGGTGCTGGAGACCGGCCTCGACGACCGGCAGCGGGAGTACCTGAGCAAGATGCAGACCTCGTCCAAGGCGCTGCTCACGCTGCTGAACGACATCCTCGACTACTCGAAGATCGAGGCCGGCAAGGTGGCCCTCGAAACCGAGGAGTTCAACCCCGAGGAGACCGTCGAGAACGTCGGCAGCCTGTTCTCGGCGCGCATCGAGCAGGCCGGCCTGAACCTGTTCTTCGAGATCGACGAGAAGATGCCCCAGCGCCTGCTCGGCGACTCGCTGCGCCTGACCCAGGTGCTGAACAACCTGGTGGGCAACGCGATCAAGTTCACGCCCCGCGGCGAGATCGTCATCAGCGCCGAGCCCGTCTCGCAGGATGGCGAGCAAGTCCGCGTGCGCTTCGCCGTGCGCGACAGCGGCATCGGCATGACCGAGGAGCAGGCCGGCCGGCTGTTCCAGGTCTTCGCCCAGGCCGACAAGTCGATCGCGCGCAAGTACGGCGGCACCGGCCTGGGCCTGGCCATCTGCAAGCGGCTGGTCGAACTGATGGGCGGCCAGATCTCGGTGCGCAGCAAGCCGGGCGAAGGCAGCGTCTTTACCTTCACCGCGAATTTCGGCGTGCCGCGCCAGGGCGCCGAGCGCATCGACCTGCACCGCATCCGCGGCATGCGCGCGCTGGTGGTCGACAACCACCCCACGGGACGGCTCATCCTGCAGCGCACGCTGCAGAGCTGGCGCTTCCAGGTCAGCACGGCCTCTTTCCCCGACGACGCGCTGCACAAGCTGCGCCGCGCCGACCCGGGCGCCCCCTACGAGCTGATGCTGCTGGACTGGAAGACGGCCGGCTCGCCCTTTCTGCAAGAGGCCCGCCGGATCGCGCAAGAGCGCGCCAAGTCGCCCCTGGCCGTGGTGGTGATGACGACGCTGCACGCCAGCGAAAGCGTGGCGGACGCGGTGCGCGGCATGCCGGCGACCGAGGTGCTGACGATGCCGGCCACGCCGTCGCGGGTGTTCGAAACCATCGTCCAGCTGCAGCACGGCCCGCATGCGCCGGCCCAGGCGGCCAGCGCCCCGCAGACCCTCGACCTGGCCGAGGCGATGCGCCCCATCCGCGGCGCGCGCATCCTGCTGGTGGAAGACAACCCCGTCAACCAGCAGGTCGCCGCCGCCTTCCTGGAGCTGGCGGGGCTGGAAGTCGCGCTGGCCGAGAACGGCGTGCAGGCGGTCGACGCCGTGAAAAGCGGCACCGCTTTCGACGCGGTGCTGATGGACATGCAGATGCCCGAGATGGACGGCGTGCAGGCCACGCGCGCGATACACCTGCTGCCCGGGGCCGACCACCTGCCCATCATCGCGATGACCGCGGCCGCGCTGGAGGAGGACATCCAGGAATGCCTAGTCGCCGGCATGAACGCCCACATCTCCAAGCCCATCGACCCCCAGCAACTCGCGCGCGCGCTGATGTCCTGGGTGCACCCGCCCGCGCAGACGCAGGCCGCGGTCTGAGACCGCGCAGCGCCCCCGGCACTTACAAACACTGACATTCCGTTACGAAGTGCACGGGGAAGGCCCGGCTTCTCTCCGCATCGGTCACCCGCTTGTCACTGGACACTGAGATCATCTGCACATCGATCTCATCCATTGCGAAACACACCACGTCATCACGGCAGTTGAACAGGGAGATGGCCATGGCTGCACAGCGGAGAAGCTTCTGGAACCGGGCTTGGGGCGACGACACGGCGAATCGCCAGGCGGCGACCGGGCCGCAAGAACCGGACTGGGCCGAGATGGGCACCGCCTTCGGCCTGGAAGCCGCTTTCGTCGACCTCGCGGGCGCCGGGCAGCCCGCCCAACCGGCGGCCCCGGCGCCGCGCAAGGCCCAGGACGGCCCGATGCTCATGAAGAAAGACCCCGATTTGTCGGACGGCCTGTGGGCGTTGAACCGGCTCAATGGCCGCTCGGTGATCTGAATCGATCGGTCGCCAGCGCGGCATCGGAAAAAAAGAGCGGCTCTGCCGCTCTTTTTTCATTCCGGGCCGGACTGGGTCAGCGGACCAGCAGCACCGGCGTCTTGCAGTGGGCCAGCACTTTGTTGGCCACCGAGCCCATCACGAGGTTGATCAGGTTGCCCTGGCCGTGCGAGCCCATGACCAGCAGGTCGAAACGGCCGCTTTCCGCCGTCTTGGCGATGACTTCGAAAGCCGTGCCGACCTTGCTCACGCATTCGACGGCGACGCCCTGCTTCTTGAAGAAATTGCGGACCGGCTTGAGCACCTTCTCGCCTTCGTCCGCGTAGTAGGCCTTCAGCGTCTCCTTGTCGAGGGCCGCGCCGGCGCGGGCCGGCACCGGCGTCACCGCGGTCAGCACCGTGTACTGGTGCGCCGGGCTCAACCACTCGCCGTGCGCGGCGAGGTAGGCCAGGACGCGCTTGCTGTAGACGCTGCCGTCGGCGGCGATGAGGATCTTCATGGGAGTGTCTCCTTCTGTCGGATTGCGAATCAGGGAATGGTTTGAGTTTGCCAGCATCGGCCAGGCGCGGGCTTCGATCCAGGTCAAGGAACCCGCCCGGTCACGCCAGCGCCACCACCCGGGCGCCGTCGTAGCCGTCGGCCTCGCCCTTGTGCGCGTGGCCCCGCGCATTGCACACCACCCGGGAAGGCAGTCCGCTACGTTCAATCACGTAGTCGTGCCGGCAGTGCAGGTGCCCGTGGATCCACAGGTCGGCCCAGGGCAGCAGTTCGTCGTCGGCGTTGCAGAAGCTGGCGGTGCCGGGCTGGGCGCCGTAGCGCGGGTCGGCGCTGCGCAGGCTGGGCGCGTAGTGGGTGACGACGACGGTGCGGTCCCAGCCGGTGTTGGGCGCGCGAAGCTCGGCGGCCAGCCAGGCCTTGCAGGCCAGCGCTTCCTCGCGCACGGCGGCGGGATCGAACACCCGGCCGTGCCGGGTCGACTTCATGACCTTGACGAAGTAGCCGGCGGCCTTCTCCGCCTTGGGCCGGCCCGCAGGGCCGAAGGCGTCGAAGTCGCACCAGCGGGTGGTGCCCAGGAAGCGCACCTTCAGGCCGCTCCGGCTGGCGAAGACCCAGCTTTGCTTTTCGAGCAGGCGGATGCCGAGCGATCCGCAGCGCGCCCGCAGGGCCGGCAGGGCCTCGTCCAGGTCGCGGCGGTCGAACTCGTGGTTGCCGGGGACGAAGAGCACCGGCACCGGCCAGCGGGCAAAGCGCGACAACCCCTCCCAGGTGCTGTCGACGTCGCCGGCCAGCACCAGCAATTCCGCGCCGAACGCCGGTTCGGGCTGGAAGTCCTCGGTCTCCAGGTGCAGGTCGGAGAGCAGCTGCAGGCGCATCTCTGCGAGGTTCTTAACCCTTGCCGTGGCAGGCCTTGAACTTGCGCCCGCTGCCGCAGTGGCAGGGGTCGTTGCGGCCGAGCTTGGGGGTGTCGCGCTTGATGGTTTCCACGTGGTAGCGGGACTTCTGGGTCAGGTCCCAGAGGTCGGCCACGGTCACCACCAGCTCTTCGATCGCGTCGTCCATCGAGGCCAGCGGCTGCTCGCGGTCGAGCGTGGCGACCAGCTCCCGCTCTTCGTCGGTTTCCGCTGGCAGGTGGCGGTAAAGGCGGGCCAGCGCGACGTGCACCGCGTCGTCGGGCATGTCGGACAAGCCGGTGAACTGCTCGTTGGCCATCAGGAAACCGGTGACCCAGGGCATCAGGGCCTGGGAAACGGGCGGCAAGGCTTCGAAGGCCGCGTTCGCGGCCTCGGCGGGCTGGGTGTCGACGCCCGATTCCGCGGCCTCGGCATCGGCTTGTTCGTCCAGCTCCAGGATCAGGGGGTTGAACCAGCCGTCCTCCGCCATCGCGCGGTTGAGCGCCGCGTGGCGCTGCAGCACCAACTGCTGGGTGCGCGACCGCCAGGCCGCGTCGGCGGTGTCGGGCAGGGGCTGGCCATCGGGATCGAAGACCCAGGGCAGCCACTGCGCCGGCTCCAGCAGCACCGGCTGCACCAGCACGCCGCAGAGGAAGCCGTCCAGCATCACCGCGTCCAGGGCCTCCAGGGGCTCGGGGGTGGCTTGCAGCAGTTCGTCTAGCTCGGCGAATTCGGCGTCGGTGAGGTCGCGGCTGGGGGTGGGGCTGCCGGCTTGGGGGATGGGGGTGTGCTGGGACATGGCTGGGCGGTTCTTTCTACGGGCGAAGCGGGGATTGTCCACGCCCGGGGCGGACGTTAAGCTCGCACCCCTGCGGCAGCGGGCCGGCCGCACCGATCGACGAGCGACCCCACCATGAAGAAAACCCTCTTGCTCTGCCTGCTTCCGTGGACCATCGCGGCTTCCGCCAACCAGCCCGCAGCCTCGGACGACAGCCCCGCCGCCACGCCAGCCGCGGACGCACCGGCCGCCACCCCAGCCGCACCACAGCCCGCGCCGAAGAATTCCGACCGCGTCACCGGCGCGGTCACCGCGCCGCTGAGCGACCTCAATCTGGTGAAGACCGAGATCCCCTTGGCCTTGCGTCAGGCGATGAAAGCGCCCTACGCCGCGCCCCAGCCGCTGGACTGCCCCACCCTCGCCGCGCAAGTGCTGGCGCTGGACGCCGCCCTGGGGCCCGACCTGGACGCGCCGCCCAACCCGACCAAGGCCAGCCTCGTCGAACGCGGCACCGACGCCGCGGGCAAAGCCGCGGTGGGCGCGCTGCGCAGCACCGCCGAAGGCCTCGTGCCCTTTCGCAGCTGGGTGCGCAAGGCCAGCGGCGCCGAGCGCCACGCCAAAGAAGTCGCCGCCGCCATCGCCGCCGGCACGGTGAACCGGGCGTTCTTGAAAGGCCTGGGGCAATCGCTCGGCTGCGCCGCGCCGGCCTCACCCATTAAGCCGCCGATGCCCGAACCCGCCTCGGTGCCCGATCCGGCGGCACCTGCGCCGTCGACGGCTCCAAGGCCGGCCTGAAGCGCGCGGCGCGGCATCCAGCGGGGTTCCGGCCCGCCGACACCGGGCTGTCACGCGGGCTTTTTATGGTGGCGGGTTTCCAACCCGACCCACCAAGCCATGCTGAACCACCCGGCCCCTTCCCCCTCCCGGCCCCGCCTGCCTGCCCTCGCGCTCACGACCCTGCTCCTGGCCCTGGGGCTGGCCGCCTGCGGCGGCGGGGACGACACGCCACGGCAAGACACCATCGGCTCGCTGCGCCTGATCGGCGAGTTCTCCATCAAGACGAAGACCCTGTTCGAAGGCGTCGAGTTCGGCGGCATCTCAGGCATCGACAGGGCGCCCGACGGCAGCTACTGGGCGATTTCGGACGACCGCGGCGGCGAACGCGGCACGCCGCGGTTCTACGCCCTGGACATCGACTTCGACGCCAACGCGTTCAAAAGCGTCGCCATCCGCAAGATGGTCTACATCAAAGGGCCGGACGGCAATCCGCTGTCCAGCACCGCACGCACCGCCGACCCCGAAGGCATCCGGCTGGCGCCGAACGGCAACCTGTACATCTCCAGCGAAGGCAATTGGGCCGCCACGCCCGGGGCGCTGTACCAACCCTTCGTGCGCGAAGTCAAAACCGACGGGAGCTTCGTGCGGGCCTTCGAAACGCCCGCGGCCTTCGACTATGTCGACAACGCCACCACCGGGGGCAGGAGCAACAAGCTCTTCGAGGCACTGGCGGTGACACCCCGCGGCACGGTGGTGACCGCCAACGAAGACGCGTTGATCGAGGACGGCCCCCTCACCACCTTAGCCGCCGGCAGCGTCGTGCGTGTGGTCAAGCTCGACCCGGCCACCGGCAGGCAGATCGCGCAATACGCCTACCAGTTGCCCAAGATCCCCGTGGACAAGGCGCCCACGGGCGCCTTTCAGCCTGACAACGGCCTGCCCGAACTGCTGGCGGTGGCAGAGAACGAGTTCATCGCCGTGGAGCGGGCTTTCGCGGACGGCGTGGGCAACACCATCCGGCTCGTGCTGACGCACATCGAAGCCGACACCACCGACGTCAAGGACATCAAAAGCCTCGCGGGCGCCACCTACAAACCCATGAGCCGCAACCTGTTGCTGGAAATGCTGATCACCCACGGCGGCGTCAAGATCGACAACATCGAAGGCCTGGCCTGGGGCCCCCGCCTGGCCAACGGCAACCGCAGCCTGGTGCTGGTGGCCGACAACAACTTCGCGGACAACCAAACCACGCAATTCCTGGCGTTCGAAGTGCGCCGCAGGTGAGTTTCAAAGCCTGATTGGCCGAGATCACCGCAACTGCAAGTTGGTCATATCACTGAAGGGCGTGTGAGGCTTGAAATATGACCCAAGCCCACAGGCCTTGAATAAAGCTCGGCGAGCTTTTCACGACCCGCAGGCCCATGATTGATCGCATATTGCAACTCAGCGGGCCGCATCAGCTTGACGCAAATCGGAGAAAAGGAAGTTTTCTGCAGCTTTATTTCGTTCGGCATGCCAGGCCGGGCAATACTGAGAAAAACGCCGACATTTCCATCTGGATGCTGAAGCGACCATTCCGCCGGCGCCCCATCCATATTCAGTTGAACAGTCATGAATTCGCGTTGATCGATTTCTTCTTTCAAGAATCCATGATTAACCGCAACTCGACTCACCTCAAGAAGCAGCGCAAGCACCCAACCACTTTTAATATCTTCTAAATGCTCGATCGTTTCCAAAAATAATTCAATTTCCAAACCATTTTTATTTTCATAGCACACATCCGATTCAGACAAATCGGAAAGCCCATCAGTGAATGCCAGGCTGGTTTTTTGATGGGTATGCAGCAACAAAAATCGCCTTTCATCACCAGGCCAGGCAGGATGAAAGATGCCAGGTTGACTAAAAGGTAACAATTTTTCATCGCTCACGATCTTTCCAAATTTCAGCCAGAACTCTTGCCGAATTTCCTTGTCCTTATTCGGATACGTCTCATCGGTCATACCTGTCCTTTCAATCATGCGAAACCACCTGCAACCCCGCGTTAGCTGGAGCTTCGCGGAAACGAAAAAGGCCCACCGAGAGGTTGGCTTTGGAAGAGGGTGGCGCAGTCGGTGCTTTTCGCGATTGTCTCGATGTCAGCCTGGTCCAGCGTATCGAGGAGGTGCTGAGCGGCGGCGCACCGGCACTCTACGGTTCGGCAGAACCAACTGGAAGCCACATGCGTCCGGCCAGCTCAGCGGCTTGACGCAGCACAGCTGCCTGCCGCTCGAAGTTGCGATTGATTCTCATTCCCACTAGAATCCCGGCTCCGCCAGCCATTGCCCTTCGGGCGAAGCCAGCACCTTGTCCCCCAAGTGCTCTTCGCCCATGCCCCGAACTTCCTCCTCCACCGCGTTCGCCCTGTCGCCGCTCGCGCTCGCCGCCGTGGCGCTTGCCGCCCTGCCGCGCGTCTGCGCCGCGCAGATGGTCCAGACGCCGGCGCTGCCCGAGGTGCGCGTCAACGCCACCGCCGACAAGGAAACCGCCACCTCGCCCGTGCCGGGCTACACCGCCCGGCGCAGCGCCACCGCGACCAAGACAGACACGCCGCTGAACGAGGTGCCGCAGGCCATCACGGTGATCACCGCGGACCAGGTCAAGGACCAGGCCTCGGGCAACCTGCAGGAGGCGCTGCGCTACAGCGCGGGCGTGCGCCACGAGCTGTACGGCATCGACAACCGCGGCGATTGGTTCGGCCTGCGCGGCAGCGACGAGTCCACCGTGCTGCTCGACGGCATGCGCCTGCCGCTGACCGGCTGGTGGGGCGTGGTGCGCACCGAGCCCTACAACTATGAGCGCATCGAGGTGCTGCGCGGCCCGCCGTCCATCATCGCGGGCGCCAACGACCCGGGTGGGGTCGTGAACCTGGTCTCCAAGCGGCCTCAAGCGACGGCGGCGCGCGAGATCGGTGTGGTGTTCGGCAGCCGGGCCCACAAGGAACTGCGCGCCGACCTCACCGGCCCGCTGGATGCGCAGGGCCAGTGGCTGTACCGGCTGGTGGCCCTGGGCCGTGACGCCGGAACGCAGATCCAGCGCGCCGACGAACAGCGCACGCTGCTCGCGCCGTCGCTGACCTGGCGCCCGCGCCCCGGCGACGCCGTCACGCTGTACGCCGAATACCAGCGTGACCGCAGCGACAACACCAACGCCTTCCTCGGCCTGGACGGAACGCTCAACGATGCGCCGAACGGACGCATCCCCAGCGACCTGTTCATCGGCGAACCGGGCTGGGACCGCTACGGCGGCACGCGCAAGCGCATCGGCTGGTCGGTCGATCTCGGCATCGACGATGCGTGGCGCCTGCGCCACCAGCTGCGGCACGACCGGGTGAGTGGGCTGATGAAGTCCATGTACGCGGCATGGTGGGACGGTTTCACGGACGCCAGCGGCGCACCGGACCCGAACGGCCGCCACCTGAACCGGTTCTGGTACGTCTACGACGACCGCTCGCGGGTGACGACCTCCGAGGCGCTGCTGGAAGGCAAGCTGCGCACCGGGCCGGTCGCCCACACGCTGCTGCTGGGCATCGACGGGGTGCTTCACAACGCGAGCCAGGCGTCTTCGGAAGAGAGCGCCACGCCGCTGAACGTCTATGCGCCGGTGTACGGCGCCTTCCCCGAGCCCTCGCTGCTCCCCTCGGCTGTCGCAAGCGAAAGCCGCGTGCGCCGGCTGGGCCTCTTGGTGCAGGACCAGATGAAGATCGGCCGCCTGAGCGTGCGCGCGGGCCTGCGCCACGACAAGGTGCGCAACGCGGTCGTCGGCAGCACGACCGAGCGCGACTCGGCCAACTCGTTGAACCTCGGCGTGGTCTATGAGCTGACGCCGGGCCTGTCGCCCTACGCGAGCTATTCCGAGTCGTTCAACCCGGTAGCCGGCACGGACGCCGCGGGCCGCGCCTACAAGCCCAAGCGCGGCGAGCAGGTCGAAGTGGGTGTGAAGTGGGATGCCCGGCCGGTGCAGGCCACCCTGGCCGTGTACAAGCTCAAGGAGAAGAACCGGCTGGCCCCCGGCAGCACGCCCGGCACCAGCATCCAGATCGGCGAAGCGCGCGTCAAGGGCGTGGAAATTGAAGTCAAGGCCGACACGGCCCGCTGGGAAGTGCTCGGCGCACACACGTACACCGACGCCCGCGCCAGCGCCGATGCATACGGCGGCGCCCTCGCATCGAACGAACAGCTCCAGGGCATCCCAAAACACACGACCTCGCTGTGGGGTGTGCACCGCCTCGGCTACCTGGGCCTGCCCGGCCTGCGCGTCGGTGCCGGCGTGCGGCACGTCAGCCGCATCGGGGACGGCACCGGCAACGTCTACGTGCCCCCGGTGACGCTCATCGACGCGATGGCGTCGTACGACACCGGGCCGTGGAACTTGGCGCTGAACATCAACAACCTCACCGACAAGGACTACCTTGCCGTGTGTCTTGCGCGGGGCGACTGCTGGTTCGGCCAGCGGCGCAAGGCCACGGTGACGGTGGCCTACCGCTGGTGATGGCCGATGGCAAGAAGGCGCCGCCGCCCGAGGTGCCCCTGCGCGCCGACCAGTCCGTGGCGTACCGTGCGGTGGCGCAGACGCTGGCCGACGCTTCCAAGGCGGGCCTCTCGAAGGTCGGCTTCGTCAGCGAACCCGAACGCCTCTGAGCGCGCCACCGGCCCCCGAACGACCATGCACCGCCCGATCGCAGGCCAAGCTCTGTCCCGCTGCGTGCTGTGCCTCGTGGCCAGCTTCGCCTTCACCTGGGGGTTCGTCGCCCTCGGCGTGGCGGGAGCCTCGGGGCTGGGCGCCGACTACCACCAAGCCGAGACGGCCATGATGCTTTTGGCGCTGCCGGTGTTCCTGCCGCTGTTCCTGTGGTCATTCGCCTCGCGGCGGCAGCCGCACGCCTGGGCCGTCCTGGCTGGGGGTGCCGCGCTCACGGTGGGTGCGGCCTGGTTGCTGCAACGCGCCCTTGCGGCCTGATCTCACGGGAGTCACGACCATGTTCGCCAGCTTCCGCCATGCCATGGCCTGGCTCCACACCTGGATGGGGCTGGTCATCGGCTTCGTGCTGATGGTGTGCTTCTTCTTCGGCTCGCTGTCGGTGTTCGACCGCGAGATCGACCGCTGGGCGATTCCGCAGACGCGTTTCGAGCCGCAGCCGATGCCCTCGTTCGACAGGATGCTGCTGCCGATCCTGCGGCGGGTGCAGCCGGACGAGGCGGAGTACGCGGCCAGCATGCCGGTGCTGCACGACCCGGCGAAAGGCCCGATGACCCCGCGCCTCGAACTGCCGGCCGACGAGTTCTGGGCGTACACCACGCATCGCGACCCGGTGCTGCGGATGGGCGTCGGCTTCCGCGTGCCGCTGGCGAAGGACCCCGAGGCGCACAACCACGTGCATGGCAACGTGACCATCGACCCGCGCTCCGGCAAGGCCGTGCCGGGCGACGCGCTGAAGATCGGCAGCGAATGGTTCTACCCGCTGCACTACAGCCTGAACTGGCAGTGGAAGGACGTCGGCATCTGGATCGTCGGGCTGGCCGGCTTCACCATGCTGGTGGCGCTGGTGACAGGGATCGTGATGCACCGCAGGATCTTCCGCGAGTTCTTCACCTTCCGGCCGAAGAAGCACGTGCAGCGCAGCGCGCTGGACCTGCACAACCTCACGGGCGTGGTCGCCTTGCCGTTCCACTTCTTCTTCGCGTTCACGGGCGTCCTGATCTTCGCCAGCTTCTATTTCTTTCCGGTCAGCCACACGCTGCTCAAGCCGCTGCACGACGGGCACGAAGCCATCGAATCGCGCGAGACGGGGCTGCCGCACAAGCGCTCGGGCGTCGCCGCGCCCATGGGGAGCGTCGATGCCATGGTGGCCGAAGCCAGGCGCCGCTGGGCCGCGCGCGACATGGCGGGCGAGGTGGGCTTCGTGCAGATCCACCACGTGGGCGACGCGAACAGCTACGTCTCGATCTTCCGCGCCGGCAGCGACCGCGTGGCGCTGGTGGGCGAGGGCATCCACTTCAAGGCGAGTACGGGCGAGTTGCTGCGCGAAGACCCGCCGCGCACGGTGGTGTCCGAGATCAATGAGTTCCTGACCGGCCTGCACCTACAGCATTTCGAGCATTGGCTGCTGCGCTGGCTCTACGTCCTCGGCGGGCTGCTGGGCTGCGTGTGCATCGCCACGGGCTTCGTCTTCTTCGTCGAGAAGCGAAAGGCCGCCCACGCCAAGGCGGGCGGCCAGGGCAGCCGGACCGTGGACGCGCTCGCCGTCACGACCGTGACCGGCATGGTGATCGCGGCGGTGGGCATGCTGGTCGTGAACCGCTTGCTGGCGCCGGACCTGGCGGGCAAGGGGCATTGGGAGAAGCTGGCCTTCTGGGGCATCTGGGTGCTGGCAATGGTCCATGCCTTTGTGCGCAGCGGGCCGGTGGCGCAGGCGCGCATGAACCCCGCCTGGAGCGAGCAGTGCTGGGCGCTGGCGGCACTGGCGCTCGCAGCGGTCGGCTTGAACTGGGCGACCACGGGCGGTCACTTGGTCAGGACGGTCTTCACGCACACCTACTGGCCGGTGGCGGGCGTGGACCTGAGCCTGCTGGCCACGGCAGGCATCGCCATCTGGGCGGCGCGCAAGCTGGCGCTGAGCGAGAGGGGCGTGGTCAAGGCGACAGCCGCCAAGGCCGAGGCAGACGCGACCGATAGCGCCGAGGCAGCCCATGCCTGAGGCGTTGTGGCTGGTCATCGCGGCGATGCTGGCCCTGGCCGGCATGGGCTGGCTAGCGTTGGCGATGGAAGTGCATTGGGGCCAGGTGATGCACAGCCCGGCCGAGGCCGCTGCCGGTAGCCGGCGGTTGTTGCGCGTTCTGGGCCTGACCGCGCTGCCGCTGTCACTGCTGGCCTGCCTGATGGCCGACCGCCCTTCGATGGCGGTGCTGGTGTGGGTGTTGCTGCTGGCCGGCAGCGCCGTGGCCGTGGCCATGACGCTGGCCCGCCGGCCGCAGGCGCTGCGCGCCTTGTGGCCCGCCCATTGGGCCCGGCAATCCCGTTCACCGACCGCGTCCTGATGCCCACCATGCTTCGAGACGCTTCGGCCTGCTGCAGCCTCACCAAATTGTAGAAAAGCCCCGGACGACGAATCGTGCGGGGCTTCCTGTGGAATCTTGGTGGAGCAGTGTGGACTTGCGCTGCCCCCTGAAGTCAGCCACATGATGATCTGGAGTCCAATTCACCCTGA
>CBJNAE010000029.1:0-18963 GCA_966433995.1 uncultured Ideonella sp.
GTCAAGCGTGGCCAGGGTACAGGGCACCAAGAATCCTGGGGCCTGAGGCTCCGGTGACCCTGGGCAGGTTGCCCGCCACGCGGTGGCAGTGCGCCCAGCCGAGCCAGGCGAAGGCGGTGGCTTCCACCTGGTCGGCGGGCAAACCCAGTGCCGCGGTCGTTGTGACGGCGACCCCGGGCAAAGCAGCCGCGAAGCGTGCCATCAGGGTCAGATTGAAGGCCCCGCCGCCGCAGACATAAAGTTCGCGCGCGTGCGGCAGGTGCCGCCGCAGGGCTTGCACGCAGCTTTGAGCGGTGAGTTCGAGCAGGGTCGCCTGCACGTCCTGGGCTGCCGGCTGTGGGCCCGCAGCGCTGGAACCCAGGATGTTTTGAAGCCAGGCTGGGTTGAACAGGTCGCGGCCCGTGCTTTTGGGCGGCGGCAACTGGAAGTAGGGCTCCGCCAACAGGGCCTGCAGCAACCGCGGCGAAACCTGGCCGGTGGCGGCCCAGCGGCCCGCGTCGTCGTAGGGGGCGCCGGTGTGGGTGCGGCACCAGTGGTCCATCAGGGCGTTGCCGGGGCCGCAGTCGAAGCCGAGGCAACCGCCATCGGCCGAGAGCAGCGTGAGGTTGCTGATGCCGCCGAGGTTGAGTACGGCCACGTCGTGGCGCTCCCCGTGCCCGAAAAGCTGGCGGTGGAAGGCGGGTACCAGCGGCGCGCCTTGCCCGCCCGCCGCGATGTCGCGGCTGCGGAAATCGGCGATCACGTCGATCCCGCATAGCTCGGCCAGCAGGGCGGGGTGGTTCAACTGGACCGTGTAACCCAGGCCGTCGAATGCCCCGGGCTGATGGCGCAGGGTCTGGCCGTGCACGGCGACCGCGCGGACATCTTTGGCGATGACCTTCGCTTTTTCCATGAGCGCGCGGGCGACTTGGGCATAGACCCGCGCGAGCGCGGTGGCAGCCAGCTGCGCGCGGTGCAATTCGTTGGCCCCGGGGGTGTTCAATGCCAGCAGTTCAGCGGCCAAGTCTGCCGGGAACGGGCGATGGGCGTGGGCCAGGACCTGCAGACCCAGCCGGCCTTGCGACGCGCCGTTGGCCAGCGGGCTGACACTGTCCTCGAAGCGGGTGAGCACGCCGTCCACGCCATCCATCGAGGTGCCCGACATCAAGCCGATGTAGAGCTCACCGGGCGGGCAGCCGGTTTGGCGCGGGGCGGCGCTCACTTCACTCGGCGGTCCAGCCGTTACTTCCCAGGCTCTGGGCCGTGGCCAGGTTGGACTTCCTTTCGGCGGCGAGTTGCGCGAATTGGGCGCGCGCGCCGCTGGAAATCGCCACAGTATCGCCGGACTTGGCCAGGATCAGGGGATCTTGGTGTTCGCCCTTGATCTTGAATTCGAAGTGCAGGTGCGGCCCAGTGGCCCAGCCGGTGGAACCGACGGCGCCGACATGGTCGGCTTGGTTGACCTTCTGGCCGACCTTGACGTCGATGCGGCTCAAATGGGCGTAGAGCGTGGACTTGTCGCCGGCGTGCTTCACCGACACCACGTTGCCGTAGCCGTTCTGCCAGCCGGCGAAATCGACCACGCCGTCGGCGACGGTGCGCACCGGCGTGCCGGTGGGGGCCCCGTAGTCGACACCCTTGTGCTGACGCCATGCATTGAGGATGGGGTGCAGGCGCATCGAGAAGCCGGAGGTCACCCGGGAGAACTCCATCGGGCTGGACAGGAAGCTGCGCTGCTTGCTTTGGCCGTTCAGGTCGAAGTAGGCGCCCTTGCCGCCGGGCTCCTGGAACCACATGGCGGAGTAGCTGCGCCCCTTGTTGACGAACTCGGCGGCGAGCACACGGCCGGTCGACTGGTTCCAACTGATGGGCTCGCCATCGGCGGTGGGCACTTCGAACACCACGCTGAAGTTGTCGCCGCGGCGCAGTTCGCGGTGGAAGTCGATGTCCGACGAGAAGATCTCGGCCATCTGGCTGGCGACCGGGTCGGGGATGCGGGCCTCGTCGGTGGCCGCGAACAGCGACGAGCGGATGCTCCCGCTGCCGATGCGGATCTGGCTGGACAGCCCGAGTACCTCGGTCGAGACGCCGAAGGAGCCATCGGCCTTGCGTTGCACGGTCAGGCGGGTGAAGTGCGTGGCCGCCAGGTCGCTGCGTTCCGCGGGGTAGCGGGCCACCAGTTCCTGCAGCCGGCCTTCGGTGTCGGTGCGCACTTGCACCATCTTGCCGCCGCGGCCGGCCAGCAGCTTGCGGGCGGTGGCGTCGGTGCGCAGGAACCCGGCGGCGGCGGCGTCTTCGACGTTCAGCCGCTGGAACAGGGTGTCGACGGTGTCGCTGGCGCGGGTGAGGTCGCCGCGGAAAAGGCTCAGCGGTTGGCTCGACAGCGCTTCGATCTGCGGGTCGAGGTCGATGGCGGGCAATTGCTCCGTCACCAGGCGCTTAGGCAGGTCGGCGGCGTCCGGCGCCATGGAGGGGGCCAGGCCGAACGCCGTGGCGGCGAAGCCCAGCAGGCCGACCACCACGGCGGCGGTCACGCTGCGCGGATGGTGGCTCCAGGGATGGCCGGCGGAAGCCGGGAATGATTTTTTCGCGCCCGAGGCGGCGCTATCGGGGGAAGGTTCCAACGAAGTCAAAGCATTCTGGAGCGTTGCCGCTCGATCGGCGGGCGATGGAGGATGATCGATCGGCATCCTGCGCCCGGGGTTGCGTGGCAGTCGAGGCAGCCCCGTAAAATCGGCGCCTTGTTTCCCGACCTCGCTGATGGCGACGGGCCCTTCTGCGCGGGCTGCTGTCCTGGTCGCCAAAGTCCGAACGAGTATAGCGGCCGTCCTACAAACCGCGTCAGGAATAGCCCCGAGTTCCAGTCCGGAAACCGCCCGAATTTTCACATCACAAAAGCCCATATGTCTTCCAGCACGGATGCTTCGCCTTCGTTTCCATTGACCGACCAGGTGCGCCACGCGTTGGCCGTCACGCAGCGGGGCTGCGATGAATTGTTGCCCCTCCAGGAATGGCAGGCCAAGCTGGCCCGCTCGCAGGCCACCGGCGTGCCGCTGCGCATCAAGCTGGGCCTGGACCCGACCGCGCCGGACATCCACCTCGGACACACCGTGGTGCTCAACAAGATGCGCCAGCTGCAGGACCTCGGCCACACCGTGATCTTCCTGATCGGCGACTTCACCTCGATGATCGGCGACCCGTCGGGCCGCAACGCCACCCGCCCGCCGCTCACGCGCGAGCAGATCGAAGCCAATGCCAAGACGTACTACGCCCAGGCCAGCCTCGTGCTGGACCCGGCCAGGACGGAAGTCCGCTACAACTCCGAATGGAGCGACCCGCTCGGCGCGCGCGGCATGATCCAGCTGGCGGCCCGCTACACCGTCGCGCGCATGATGGAGCGCGACGACTTCAGCAAGCGCTTCAAGTCGGGCACGCCGATCAGCGTGCACGAATTCCTCTACCCATTGATGCAGGGCTACGACTCCGTGGCCTTGAAGAGCGACCTGGAACTCGGCGGCACCGACCAGAAGTTCAACCTGCTCGTGGGCCGCGCGCTGCAAAGCGAATACGGCCAGGAACCGCAGTGCATCCTGACCATGCCGCTGCTCGAAGGGCTGGACGGGGTCGAGAAGATGTCCAAGAGCAAGGGCAATTTCATTGGCATCACCGAACCGGCCAACGACATGTACGCCAAGCTGCTGTCGATCAGCGACGACTTGATGTGGAAGTACTTCCTGCTGCTGAGCTTCCGCAGCGAGGAAGACATCGCCGGGTTGAAGGCCGAGGTGATGCTGGGCCGCAACCCGAAGGACGCCAAGGTGATGCTGGCCAAGGAGGTCACCGCGCGCTTCCACGGCGCGGCGGCGGCGGACGCCGCCGAGCAGGACTTCATCAACCGTTCGCGCGGCGGCATTCCCGACGAAATCCCGGAGGTCACGCTGGCTGGCGCGCCGCTGGGCATCGGGGCGCTGCTCAAGCAAGCCAACCTGGCGCCATCGAGCAGCGAGGCGCTGCGCCTGGTCGACGGCGGCGGCGTGCGCATCGACGGCGCGGTGGTCAGCGACCGCGGTCTGCGTTTGGCAGCAGGTAGCTACGTGCTTCAGGTGGGCCGGCGCAAGTTCGCGCGTGTCGTGCTGAGCTGATGGCGGTGGCCCAGCCTTGATCGCCCTCATCCAACGCGTCAGCCAGGCCCGTGTCGACGTCGACGGCCAAACCGTCGGCGCCATCCAGCGGGGCCTGCTGGTGTTTCTGTGCGCCGAGCCTCAAGACACTGAGGCGCTGGCCGACCAGCTCGTGGCCAAGCTGCTGAAGCTGCGCGTCTTCAGCGACGCGCAAGGCAAGATGAACCTGAGCCTGGCGGACGTGCAGGGCGGCTTGCTGCTGGTCAGCCAGTTCACCCTGGCGGCCGACACGCGGCGCGGCAACCGGCCCAGCTTCACCGGCGCCGCGCCGGCCGAGCTGGGGGAGCGGCTCTACGACCGCGCCGTGGCCACGGCCCGCGCCGCGCACGGCCAGGTCGCGACCGGCCGCTTCGGCGCGGACATGAAGGTCCACCTCGTCAACGACGGGCCCGTCACCATTCCCATGGTGTTGCGGGCCGAGGCCTGAATCGACGGGCCTGCTTGCGCCTCAGCGGCGGAACACGCCCTCGGCGCTGATGATCGACAGGTCGGCGAAGCTCAGCCCGGTGTGGCTCGTCGGGCTGAAGCTGATTTCGAGCCCACCGAGGTCGACGCGGTTGAAAGTCTCCAGCGCCTTCTTGATGTTGCCGCGCGAGATGTCGTTGCCGCAGCGCTTGAGCGCGGCCACCAGCACCTTGGCGGCGGCGAAGCCTTCGAGCATCTGCGGCGTGACTTCCTTGAGCTTCTTCTTCTGCGCCAGTTGCGCGGCCTCGGCGGCCATTGGAACCTTCAGTGCGGTCGGCGAGGGGAAAACTTGGCTGACCACCATGCCCTGCGCATGTTCGCCCATGGATTGGATGAAGCCGGTGGAGGCGTTGTTGGACAAGGTGGCCACGGTCGCCTTCGACCCGGCCTTGCGCAGCGCCTTCACGCCCTCGACCACCGCCGAACCGGTGCCGATGAAAAGCACCGACAGCGGTTTGGCGGCGGCCACTTTGGCGGCCACCGCGGTGAAGTCGGGTGTCTTGCGGTCGAAGAATTCGAAGGCCGCGGGTTGCTTGCCCATTTCCTTGAAAACTTTCAAGGCGCCGACGGCCGCGTCTGCGCCGAAGGAGTCGTTCACTTGGATGACGGCGACGGTCTGGGCACCGGGCAGGGCCAGGTGGCGCGTCAGGTGCTCGGCTTCTTTCTGGTAGGTCGCCCGAACGTTGAAGACCCAGGGGTGCACCGGGTTGTGCAGCACCATCGCACCGGTGGAGGGCGCGATCAGCGTGATGCCGTGTTCCTTCAGCAGCGGCATGATCGCCTCGCTGTGGGGCGTGCCCCGGTTCAGGAACAGCGCCATGACCTTCGGGTCGGCGATCAGTTTCTTGGCATTCTCGGCCGCCAGCGCGGGGTCGAACTTGTCGTCCAGCGACACCAATTCGATCTGCTGGCCGTTGACGCCCCCTTGGGCGTTCACCGAATCCAGGTAGAGCTTGGCGCCCGCGATGGTTTCGCTGACGCTGGAGGCCGATGCGCCGCTGTAGCCGGCGGTCTGGCCGATACGGATCTGAGCGTGGGCGCCCATGGACGCGAACGCGGCCGCCAGAGTCAGCGCCGCGACGTGGATGGAAAGTTTCACTGCAGTACCTCGTGCTCGTTGTAATGATCCCCAGGCTGGTATGTGACAACCGGGTTCCCAACCAATCGGTGAAAGAGATGGCCGCTGGATCGCTGGGTCAGCAGGGACAGCTTCCAAGTGGCGCAAGAGGCACGGTTATTGCTGCCCCGGGGCAAGATTGTCTTTGGGGTGACCATTCACTTGTGTTGTTGTTTACCTCTGTTACATCTTGTTTGTCGATGTTTTGACAAATCATTGCCCACACAATAAGTCACAAAAATTGGGAATCGATTGATGATTTTGCTGGTAATTGCGGGTTTAACCGCTGGCATTCTTTCCGGATTGCTAGGCATTGGCGGGGGGCTGGTGCTCGTTCCTTGTCTGTTGATGCTGCCGTCCGAGCTGGGGCCCGACGCGGCGAAAGTAGCGCTCGCCACCTCGTTGGCGACGATCCCCTTCACCGGCGGATGGGCGGCTCTCCAGCAGTCCAGGTTAGGAAATGTTGATTTCGGTAAGGTCAAAAAATTGTCGGCCGGCGTGGCGGTGGGTGCGGTCCTGGGCAGTTGCAGCGCCGCCTTGGTGCCGGATGTGGCGCTGAAAATCGTTTTTGTGGTGTTCGCGGCGTATGTCGGGATGCAGATGCTGCTGAATCTGCAGCCGCGCTTGCCCGTGGCGTTCTCGACCAGGTCGGCGACCATCGCTGGGGCCGTCACCGGCGCGTTGTCGAGTTGGGTGGGCATCGGCGGCGGCACGATCGTGGTGCCTTTCCTGGCTTCCACCGGCGAAGAGATGAAGAGGGCGATCGGCATCTCCTCCGCGGTGGGGGTGGTGGTCGCGGTGTTCGCGAGCCTGGGTTACGCCTTGAGCGCCTGGCGCCTGGGAACGTCCTTTCCTGGCCGTTGGGGTTATGTGCACCTCGGCGCTTTCGCCAGCATCGTCCCGGCGTCGATGCTCGGGGCCTACATCGGGGTGCGCCTGGGCGTGTTCGTCAGCGCCCCGCTTTTGAAGAAGATCTTCGCTGTCCTCCTGCTGGGCAGCGCCGCGAAGTTGTTGATGTCGATTTTTTGACGCGCGCCGGCGGGCCGGCCAACGGTCCACCTTGGTGGCGAAGAAGAAAAACCGTTCAAAAAAAGCGAGGAGGATCCTGTGCAAGCGATGAACCCGTTGATCACGGTGCGTCCACTGCGCCGCGCACCCGGCGGTCCTGCGCCGCTGCTGCCTTTCAAAGGCACCTATCCCCGCGTGCCCGACAGCGCATGGGTCGCGCCGAGCGCGGTGGTGATCGGCGACGTGGAACTCGGCGACAACGCTTCGGTCTGGCCCGGTGCCGTCATCCGCTGCGATGGCGCGCGCATCTTGGTCGGTGCCGGCACCAACGTGCAGGACCAATGCTGCCTGCACGCCAGCCCCTACGACCATGAAGGCACCGACCTGGTGATCGGCGCGGGCGTCACGGTCGGGCACCGGGTGATCCTCCACGGTTGCACCGTCGGCGACGATTGCCTCATTGGCTGCGGCGCCATCGTGTTGGATGGCGTGGTCATCCAGCCCCGGGTGATCGTCGCCGCCGGTTCGCTGGTGCCGGCGGGCAAGGTGCTGGAATCGGGCTGGCTTTACATGGGTTCTCCCGCCAGGCCCGTGCGTCGGCTGAAGGAACAGGAGATCGCGCATTTCGCGCTGTCCGCCGAACATTACGTCAAGCTGGCGAGGGCGCACCGCGACAGTGCGGTCTGATGGTCGCGTGCCGGCCCGCCGGTGCGGTCGGCCCCATGGAAAAAGCCGCCCGAGGGCGGCTTTTTTTCACTGCGTGGCCTGGACGGAAAACCCGCCCGGCGGTCAGTCGGCGTATTGGCCTGCGGCCTTGATGATCGGGCCCCATTTGTTGATCTCGGCCTCGACGAACTTCTTGTGCTCGGCGCCGTTGACGCGGCCGTCGGTGACGATGACCGCACCCAGCGCTTCTTCGCGCTTGATGAAGTCGGGGTCTTGCAAGGCGGTCTTCAGTGCGGCGTTCACTTTGTCGAGCACGGCCTTGGGCGTGCCTTTGGGCGCGTACAGGGCGTGCCAGATGGTGACGTTGAAGCCTTTGACGCCAGATTCGTCGAGCGTCGGCAGCTTGGCCAGCGCGGGCGTGGCCAGGCGCTTGGTGGTGGTCACGGCGTAGGCCTTGACCTTGCCGCTTTCGATCTGGCCGGTGGTGTTGGTGGTCTGGTCGCACATCAGGTCGACCTGGCCGCCGAGCAGGTCGGTCATCGCCGGGCCGGTGCCTTTGTAGGGGACGGTGGTCATGTCGACTTTGAGCGTGCTCTGGAACAGCAGGCCGCACAAGTGCGAGGCGGATCCCAGGCCGGCGTTGGCCAGGTTGATCTTGCCCTTGTTGGCGTCCATCCACTTGACCAGCTCGGCGTAGTTGTTGGCCGGCAGGCTGGGCTTGCCGATCAGGGTCATCGGCACCTCGTTGATCATGCCGAGGTATTCGAAGTCGTCCAGGGTCTTGTAGGGCAGACTGCGGTACAGCGCCGGCGCGGTGGAGATGCCGATGTGGGCCAGCAGCAGCGTGTAGCCGTCGTTGGCGGCCTTGGCCACCTTGTTGGCGCCCAAAGTGCCGCCGGCGCCGCCGACATTCTCGACGATGATCGACTGGTTGTTCATCGGCTTGCGCAGGGCCTCGGCCAGGTCGCGAGCCACTTTGTCGGTGGGGCCGCCCGCCGCGAAGGGCACGACGATGGTGACGGGCTTCTCGGGGTAGTCGGCGAATGCGGCGGTAGCCGACAGGGCCGCGAGGGTGGCCAAAAGCGCTCGTTTCATGGCAGGTCTCCTAGTGTTCGACGAAGCGTCGGTGAGGTGGCGGGCGCCGGACATTTGGCTTGCGCGCCCATTGTTCGTAACGGACGAAAGTCATTGTGCGATGACGGATCTGCAGGCGTACGGCGGAAACTACGTAGGGTGCGGATGCGGTTTTCACGGATGGCCCGCGGGGGAAGCACGCGAGCCGTGGCGGCCTGTGCGCCGTTCGATTCAATCCAGCCGTCTTTCGTCGGCGATCACCTTGCCGTCGTTGGGCAGGCTGCCGGGCTCGCGCAGCGACGCTTCGCCGCGCAGCTTGGTGATTTCCCGGATGCTGTGTCGCAGCCTGTCGCAAAGCGCGGACCGGCCGGCTTCGTCCATGCCGGGCGCGGCTTCCGCCCAGAGGGTCATCTCGTCCCTGGCCATCTCGCCGCCGATGACCAGCCGGGCGCGCAGCACCTCGGGGTGGCGGCGCACGATCTCGTCCACCTGCGAGGGGTGCACGAACATGCCGCGCACTTTCGTCACCTGGTCGGCGCGGCCCAGCCAGCCCCGGATGCGGGTGTTGGTGCGCCCGGTGGGGCAGGGGCCGGGCAGCACGGCGGACAGGTCGCCGGTGCCGAAGCGGATCAGCGGATAGCCCGGGTTCAGGGTGGTGACGACGACTTCGCCGACCTCGCCTTCGGGCACCGGCTGGCTGGTGCCGGGGCGCACGATCTCCAGGATCACGTGCTCGTCCACCACCAGGCCTTCCCGGGCGGAAGTTTCGTAGGCGACCAGCCCCAGGTCGGCGGTGGCGTAGCACTGGTAAGCCTGCAGGCCGCGCCCGGCCAGCCAGTCGCGCAGGCTGGTGGGGAAGGCCTCGCCGCTGAGCAGCGCCGTCTTGAGGGGCGGCGGCGGTAAGCCCAGCTCGGCGGTCTTGTCGAGGATGATCTTCAGGAAGCTCGGCGTGCCCACGTAGGCCGAGGGCTGCAGGTCGCGCATCGCCCGCACCTGTTGCTCGGTCTGGCCGGTGCCGGCGGGGAAGACGGTGCAGCCGAGCGTCCTCGCGCCGTCTTCCATCATCGAGCCGGCGGGGGTGAAGTGGTAGCTGAAGGCGTTGTGCACCAGGTCGCCGGGGCGGATGCCGGCGGCGAAAAGTGCACGGCTCATGCGCCAGTAATCCGGCAGTTCGCCCTCCGGCTCGTAGATCGGGCCGGGCGAAGAGAAGACTTTCAGCGCGCGCCGGCCGGCCGGCCGCAAAGCGCCCCAACCCAGCGCTGAAAAGCCGCCGAACGCGTCGCGTCCGCGGCCGGCCTGCTGGCGTTCCAGCAGCTCCTGCTTGCGCAGGACGGGCAGGCGCGCCAGGGCTTCGCGGCTGTCGACACCGGTCACGTCCAGGCCCTGCAACAGCTCGGCGTAGGCCCCGGTGGCCTGACGGGCATGCCCCAACTGCGCGCGCAAGCGGCGCATCAGGTCGCGCTCGCGCTCCTGAGGCGGCCGGGTTTCCAGCGCGTCGCGGTAGCGGGCATCCGCGGGTGCCGGGGCGGAGGCGGGGGGGGCCATGGCGGTCAGTCTTCGTCGTTCCAGCGCACCAGGCGCCGTTTGACTTCGTCCAGGAATCGGCGGGTGTCGGCGCTCGCGCCCAACAGCTGCCGATCCCACTCGGACTGCCGGCTCGGGCGCCTCGCCAGGCGCGCCAGCAGTTGCGGCCCTTCGGCCCGCAATTCGATCACCGGGATGCCCTGCAGTTGGAAGAAGGCGCCTTGCTCGCTCAGTGCGCGCAAGTCGCGCAACTGGCGCCGCAGCTGGACCAGGGCTTCTTCCGGTTTGAACGGCGGTTGCGCGGCGGACAAGAAGTCGTCGCCGCCGCTGCGGTTGTCGCTGGGGTCGTTGGCCATAGGTTTGCCCGTCCGTTGTTTCTTTGGCAGGGTGTGTGGGTCGGTTCGATTCGATGCCGTTCTTCGCAGCGTCGGCCGTCAGGCCAGCCAGCGCTTGCGGCGCCGGTAGCTCTTTACGTCCCGGAAGCTGCTGTGCTGGTCGCCGCCGCCCATGCCGAGGTAGAACTCCTTGACGTCCTCGTTCTGTCTCAGCTCGCTGGCGGCGCCGTCCATCACGACGCGGCCGTTCTCCAGGATGTAGCCATAGTCGGCATAGCGCAGCGCCATGTGGGTGTTCTGCTCGGCCAGCAGGAAGGTCACCTTCTCGCGCTGGTTCAGGTCCTTCACGATCTCGAAGACCTCCTCGACGATCTGTGGGGCCAGGCCCATCGAGGGCTCGTCCAGCAGCACCATGCGCGGGTCGGCCATCAGCGCGCGGCCGATCGCGCACATCTGCTGCTCGCCGCCCGAGGTGTAGGCCGCCTGCGAGCCGCGGCGGGTCTTCAGGCGGGGGAAATAGCTGTAGACCTTCTCCAGCGTCCGCTGCACCGCCGCCTTGCCGTCGCGCCGGGTGTAGGCGCCGGTCATCAGGTTCTCCTCCAGCGTCAGGTGGGCGAAACAGTGCCGCCCCTCCATCACCTGCACCACGCCGCGCTTGACCATGTCGGCCGTCGACAGCCGCTCGATGCGCTCGCCGCGCAGCTCGATCGAACCCTTCGTGACCTCGCCCCGCTCGCCCGCCAGCAAATTGCTCACCGCACGCAAGGTGGTGGTTTTGCCCGCGCCGTTGCCACCCAGCAGCGCCACCACGCCGCCCTCAGGCACCCGCAGCGACACGCCCTTGAGCACCAGGATCACGTGGTTGTAGATGACTTCGATGCCGTTGACGTCGAGGAGGATGGGGGTCATGCGGATCCCTTCCCCTTCCAGGTGCCTGTGGCTGTTTGCGACGGCCCCCTCACCCCAACCCTCTCCCCCGTGTCCGGGGGCGAGGGAGTGAACGCTTCTCCTCTTTTTGCGAAGGATCGCAAGGATGGGCCTGCGAAGCGCCGGAAGGCTGATCGGGCAGGCCTAAGGCCGCCCGTCCTCCAGCGCGCGCCGCGGATCCGGCTTTGCCGGTCCGCTGGCGCGGCCCCCCTTGAGGGGGGAGCGGCGTCAGCCGCTCCGGGGGGTGGGAAGTGACTGGTCATGACTGGCAGTCCTGCGGCGTGCGCCGCGTGAGTTTCTTGTCGGCGGCGTATTTGTCGGCGGCCGCCTTGACCATCGGCTTGATGATCTGCTCGTCGGCCTGGTACCAGTCGGAGCTGAAACCCCATTTGGCGCCGTCCCAGGTCTGCACGCGGGCCCAGGTGGAGCCCTGGTGGTCGGTGCAGGAGGTGCTCAGCGGCCGCATTACGCCCGACAGGCCGAGCGCGTCGAGCTTCTTCTGGTCCAGGGCGAGGTTCTCCAGGCCCCAGCGCACCTGCTCGCCGGTCATCACCTTGCCCTTGCCGAAGCGCTCCTGCGCGCGGCGCACCGCCTCGACGCCGAGCACCTGGATGATCAGCCCGCGGGTGTACAGCACCGAGCCCACCTCGTCGCGCGGGCCGGTGCCCTGGCCCTTGTCGTGCACGTGCTTGAGGATGTCCTGGATCACCTTGGGCTGCTGGCCCGAAGTGTTCAGCGCCAGCGCGTTGTAGCCCTTGGCGCCTTCGCCGACGTCCTTGGTGTCGGGCTCGGCGCCGGCCCACCACACGCCGTACATCTTGTCGCGCGGGTAGCCGGTGGCCTGCGCCTCTTTCAGCGCGGTGGAGTTCATCACGCCCCAGCCCCACAGCAGCACGTAGTCGGGGCGCTGCTGGCGCACCTGCAGCCAGGCGGACTTCTGCTCTACGCCCGGCGCCGTCACCGGGATCTTGGACAAGTCGAAGCCGTGCATCTTGGCGCGCTCCTCCAGCAGCGGGATCGGCTCCTTGCCGAAGGGGCTGTCGTGGTAGACGAGGGCGATCTTCTTGCCTTTGAGCCTGTCCATCCCGCCTTCCTTCTTGCCCAGGTGCTGGATGAGGATGTCGGCGGCCGTCCAGTAGCTGCCCATCATCGGGAAATTCCAGGCGAACACGCCGCCGTCCTGCGAGGCGGACAGGCCGTAGCCGAGCGTCATCAGCGGGATCTTGTCGGCCGGCGCCTTGTCGGTCAGCGCGAAGGTGATGCCGGTGGCCTGCGGGTCGAACAGGGACGCCCCCTTGCCCTTGAGCCGCTCATAGCACTCCACGCCCTTGTCGGTCTGGTAGCCGGTCTCGCACTCCTCGAAGCTGATCTTCACGCCGTTGATGCCGCCGTCGCGGGCGTTGATGAGCTTGATGTAGTCCTGTTTGCCGTTGGCCCAGGGCGTGCCATTGGGCGCATAGGGGCCGGTGCGGTAGACGAGCAGCGGGAAGAACTGCTCTTTCGACGCGGTGGCGGCCGCGGCCGCCTTGCCGCCGGCCTGCGCGAACGCCGGTGTGCTGCCTAGGCTGGTGCCCGCCAAGGCAGCCGCCAGGGCGGCCGCGAGCGCGAAGGTCTTGAGTTTCATGGCTGTCTCCTTGGTTGGAAGCACGCTTTCCTTGGGCGTGTCGGGGGGTCAGTGGGGGAATGGCCACAGCCGCATCTTTTCCTTGCCGGTGGACCACAAGCGCGCCAGCCCGTGGGGCTCGACGATCAGGAAGAAGACGATCAGCCCGCCGAAGATCATCAGTTCCACATGGCTGAGCAAGGCGGTGTCGACCCGCAGTCCCACCAGTGCGCCGAGCGCCGGCAGCACCTGGCTCAGCAGGATGGGCAGCAGCACGATGAAGGCCGCGCCGAAGAAGCTGCCCATGACCGAGCCCAGGCCGCCGATGATCACCATGAAGAGCAGCTGGAAGGAGCGGTCGATCGAGAACGCCGCCGGCTCCCACGAACCCAGGTGCACGAAGCCCCACAGCCCGCCGGCCACGCCGACGATGAAGCTGCTCACCGCGAAAGCGCTGAGCTTGGCCCGCACCGGCCGGATGCCGATCACCGCCGCGGCGACGTCCATGTCGCGGATGGCCATCCATTCGCGGCCGATCGCGCCGCGCGCCAGGTTCTTGGCCAGCAGCGCGAACAGGCAGACGAGCGCGAGGCACAGCATGTACTTCTGCACCGGCGTCTCCACCGGCCAGCCCAGCACGTTCAACCCGGACACGCTGACCGAACCCGAGGGCGAGTCGTTGGTGAACCAGCGCACGCGCAGGAAGGCCCAGTCAGTGAAGAACTGCGCCGCCAGCGTCGCCACCGCCAGGTACAGGCCTTTGATGCGCAAGCTGGGCACGCCGAACACCACGCCCACCGCGGTGGCGCACAGCCCGCCCAGCAGCAGCGCGGCCAGCAGCGGCATACCCTGCACGCGCACCCAGAAGTTGTAGGCCGCGTAGGCGCCCACCGCCATGAAGGCCCCGGTGCCGAGCGAAATCTGGCCGCAGTAGCCGACCAGGATGTTCAGCCCGATCGCGGCCAGTGACAGGATCAGGAAGGGCACGAGGATGGCGCGCAGCCAGTATTCGCTGGCCACCAGCGGCACCACGGCGAAGGCCAGCACCAGCAGCGCCGCCATCGCCCAGCGGTCCTGGCGGATCGGGAAGATCTGCTGGTCGGCGCGGTAGCTGGTCTTGAACTGGCCGTTTTCTCTGTAGAACATGGTGGGCTCAACAGTGATGTTTTGTCCGCACGGCCCCCTCACCCCAACCCTCTCCCCCGGTGCCGGGGGAGAGGGAGCGGCTTTGCCCCCTCTCCCACTTGTGGGAGAGGGTTGGTGGGGTGAGGGCGCGGTGGTTCATGTTCAAACCCGGTCGATGATCTTCTCGCCGAACAGGCCCTGCGGCCTGACCAGCAGGAATACCAGCGCCAGCACATAGGCGAACCAGATCTCGATGCCGCCGCCGAGCATCGGGCCGACGTAGATCTCCGAGAGCTTCTCGCCCACGCCGATGATCAGACCGCCGATGATCGCCCCGGGCACCGAGGTCAAGCCGCCCAGGATCACCACCGGCAGCGCCTTGAGCGCCACCAGCTGCAGCGAGAACTGCACGCCGAGCTTGCTGCCCCAGATCATCCCGGCCACCAGCGCCACGATGCCCGCCACCGACCAGACGATGACCCAGATGCGCCCGAGCGGTATGCCGATGGACTGCGCCGCCTGGTGGTCGTCGGCCACCGCGCGCAGCGCGCGGCCGGTGGCGGTCTTCTGGAAGAACAGCGCCAGCAGCGCCACCAGCGCGGCGGCGATCGCGGCGGCGTAGAGGTCTTCCTTGTTGACGAGCAACCCGCCTTCGAAGGCCGACTCCAGCACCATCACCGGGTCCTTGGGCATGCCGATGTCGATCTTGTAGATGTCGCTGCCGAAGAGGGTCTGCCCGAAGCCGTCCAGGAAATAGGCGATGCCCAGCGTGGCCATCAGCAGCGTGATGCCTTCCTGGTTGACCAGCTTGGACAGCACGAAGCGCTGGATCGCCCAGGCCAGGGCGACCATGAGCGCCGCGGCCACGGCGAACGCCAGCAGGTTGGCCGCCACCTTGTTGTCCAGGCCCAGCCAGGCGGGGACCCACTCCGAGAAGCGCGCCATCGCCAGCGCGGCGAACAGCACCATGGCGCCCTGCGCGAAGTTGAAGACGCCCGAGGCCTTGTAGATCAGCACGAAACCCAGCGCGATCAGCGAATACAGCATGCCGGCCATCAGGCCGCCGAGCAGGGTTTCGAGGAAGAAGCCCATGGTGGTCAATGTCCTTGGCGGCGGGTCTGCCGGCACCGGATTCTTTGAAGTCGGTGGATGCGGCGGTCCGGGCCCTTCGACAAGCTCAGTGCGAACGGGAAGGAGGGCGTGTTTGAACTGTTCGGGCCGAGCTTGTTTCTCCCGTTCGGGCTGAGCCTGTCGAAGCCTGCGCGCACCGCCTCCGTCCGTTCGCACTGAGCTTGTCGAAGTGCCTTCAAGATCGCCCCCTCAATGCGAAGCGCCCAAATAGGCGCGCACCACGTCCTCATTCCCCCGCACCTCGGCCGGCGAGCCGTCGCCGATCTTCTTGCCGTAGTCGAGCACCACCACGCGGTCGGAGATGTCCATGACCACGCCCATGTCGTGCTCGATCAGCACGACGGTGCAGCCGAACTCGTCGTTGACGTCGAGGATGAAGCGGCACATGTCCTGCTTCTCCTCGACATTCATGCCGGCCATCGGTTCGTCCAGCAGCAGCAGGCGCGGTTCCATCGCCAGCGCGCGGCCGAGGTCGACGCGCTTTTGCAGGCCGTAGGGCAGGCGGCCGACCGCGGTCTTGCGATGGGCCTGGATCTCCAGGAAGTCGATGATGCGCTCGACGGTTTCGCGGTGCGCCAGCTCCTCGCGCTCGGCCGCGCCCCAGCGCCAGGCCTGCTGCAGGAGGTTGGACTTCATCTTCAGGTTGCGCCCCGTCATCAGGTTGTCGACCACGTTCATGCCCTTGAACAGCGCCAGGTTCTGGAAGGTGCGCGCCACGCCCATCTCGGCCATGGCGCGCAGGCGCTTGCGCGGCGGCATGAGTCCGACCTCCCGGCCGAGGTACCGGATGCTGCCGTCCTGCGGTGAATAGACGCCGTTGATGCAGTTGAGCATCGAGCTTTTTCCCGCGCCGTTGGGTCCGATGATGGCCCGCACCTCGTGCTCGCGCACGTCGAAGCTGATGTCGGTCAGGGCCTTGACGCCGCCGAAGCGCAGGCTGATGTGGTTCACCTCGAGCAGCACCTGTCCGGCCTGGCGGCGCGGCGCGGCGCCGGTGGCGCCGTCCGTCGACAGGCTGGCGGAACCGTCCCTCATGCCGCGGCCTCCGCCACCGGGCTGAAGGTCTTGCAGTCGTCGATGCGCAGGTCGGCGGCCACCACGCTGCTGCGACCGTCCTCGAACTTCACCGTGGTCTCGACGCGCTGGCGCGCCAGGCCGCCGTAGAGCGCGTCCACCAGCACCTGGTAGCGCTCGGCGATGAAGCCGCGGCGCACTTTTCGGGTGCGGGTCAGCTCTCCGTCGTCGGCATCGAGTTCCTTGTGCAGCACCAGGAAGCGGCTGACCTGGCTGCCCGCCAGCAGCGTGTCCACCGCCAGGTCGGCGTTGACCTTCTCGACGCATTCCCGCACCAGGGCGTAGACCTCGGGTTTCTGCGCAAGGTCGGTGTAGCCGGCGTAGGGCAGGTTGCGCCGCTCGGCCCAGTTGCCCACCGCCTCCATGTCGATGTTGATGAAGGCGCAGACCTTGTCCCGATGGTCGCCGAAGGCCACGGCCTCCTTGATGAAGGGGAAGAACTTCAGCTTGTTCTCGACGTACTTCGGCGCGAACAGCGCGCCGTCGAAGGGCCCGCCCCGGAGCTTGCCGACGTCCTTTGCGCGGTCGATGATCTTCAGGTGGCCCGAGGCGTCGATGAAGCCGGCGTCGCCGGTGCGGTACCAGCCGTCGGCGTCGAGCACTTCCCCGGTGGCCTGCGGGTTCTTGTAGTAGCCCTGCAGCAGGCCGGCGGACTTGACCATCACCTCGCCCGCGTCCGACAGCTTGACCTGCACGCCTTCGATCGGCACGCCCACGGTGTCGGCGCGGGCCTGGTGGTCGGGCTGCAGGCAGACGAAGACCGCGGTCTCGGTGGAGCCGTAGAGCTGCTTGAGGTTGACGCCGATCGAGCGGTAGAAGCTGAACAGGTCGGGTCCGATCGCCTCGCCCGCGGTGTAGGCCACCCGCACCCGCGAGAAGCCGAGCGTGTTGCGCAACGGGCCGTAGACCAGCAGGTCGCCCAGGGCGTAGTGCAGCCGCGCCGGCCACGGCACGCGCTTGCCGTCCATCAGCGCGGTGCCTACGCGGCGGGCCACCGCCATGAAGTGGTCGAACAGCCGCCGCTTCGCCCAGGCGGCGTCTTCCATGCGGATGGTGACGCTGGTCAACAGGCCTTCGAAGACGCGGGGCGGCGCGAAGTAGTAGGTGGGGCCGATCTCATTCAGGCAGATGCCCACCGTGCTGTTGGACTCGGGGCAGTTCACCACATAGCCGCACACCAGCCACTGCGCGAACGAGAACACGTTCTGGCCGATCCACGCCGGCGGCAGGTAGGCCAGGACCTCCTCCTTCTCCGTCAGCCGGTCGAAACGCGCGCCGGCCGAGGCGCGGTCGACCAGCGAGGCGTGGGTGTGCACCACGCCCTTGGGCTGGCCGGTGGTGCCGGAGGTGAAGAAGAGGGCGGCCACGTCGCTCGGCCGGCCTTGGCCGACTTCCGCCTGGAACAGCCCGGGCTCGGCCCGGTCGGCCGCCTCGCCTTGCGCCGCCAGGTTGTCCAGGGAGTCCAGCCCCGGCTCGGCGTAGTGGCGCAGGCCGCGCGGATCGTCGAACCAGATGTGGCGCAGCAGCGGGCAGGCCTCGCGCAGCTCCAGCAGCTTGTCGACCTGTTCCTGGTCTTCCACGACGGCGAAGGCGACTTCGGCGTTCTGGATCGGGAAGGCGTATTCGGCGGCGACGGCGTCCTGGTAGAGCGGCACCGGGACGGCACCGAGGGACTGCGCCGCCAGCATCGACGCGTAAAGCCGCGGCCGGTTGTCGCCGACGACCACCAGGTGGTCGCCGCGCCGCAGTCCCGCCGCGTGCAATCCGCAGGCCAGGCGGCGCACCAGGGCGGCGAGCTGCGCCCAGTCCATCGACTGCCAGATGCCGTAGGCCTTCTCGCGCAGCGCCGTGGCCCGCGGCCGGCGCTGGGCGTGCTCGAGCATCAAGCGGGGGAAGGTCTGCATGGCTGCGCTGTCTCCGTCCGACCCGGCATCGTGTCGTGCCGTCGATGGATGCAATGTAGGCACAACTTTGACGCCGCGTTGTCGTTGTGGCGACAATCCCAGGGTCAACACTCCCCGGTGTTTCCCTGATCCTCTCCTGGGCCATGAACGCACCTGAACGACGCGACCCTTTTGGCGCACCGCTGGCGGCGCGGGCCCGGCCGCTCTCCGCGGACGAGCTGCGCGGCATCCCCTGGCTGGAGGCCTTGCAGGCCGACGAACGCGGCCGCGCCGTGGACGACCTGCGCGCGGTGCAGGTGCAGGCCGGCGAGCTGCTGTGCCGCGTGGGCAAGCCGCCGACCTACTGGTTCGGCGTCATCGACGGCTTGTTGAAGATGAGCAACGACACCTTGCTTGGCGTGCCGCTCACCTTCACCGGCGTGCCGCCGGGCGGCTGGTTCGGCGAAGGCACCGTCATCAAGCGCGAGCACTACCGCTACAACATCCAGGCGCTGCGCGAGAGCACCGTGGCCGGCATCAGCGTCGACACCTTCCATTGGCTGCTGGACCGCAGCATCCCCTTCAACCGCTTCGTGCTGCAGCAACTCAACGAGCGGCTCGGCCAGTTCATCGGCGCCCGCGAGATCGACCGGCTGGTCGACCCCGACATGCGCGTGGCGCGCAGCCTGGCGGCGCTGTTCCACCCGCTGCTCTACCCGGGCGTGGGCAGCCTGCTGCGCATCACGCAGACGGAACTGGCCTACCTGGTGGGGCTGTCGCGCCAGCGCGTGAACAAAGCCTTGCACCACCTGCAGGACCTGCGGCTGATCCGCATCGAATACGGCGGCCTGCGGGTGCTCGACCTGGAAGG
>CBJNAE010000030.1:0-18814 GCA_966433995.1 uncultured Ideonella sp.
CAGGGCTCCTCGACGTACTGCCAGCGCGGCGTCCGGACGCCCTTCTGCGCCAGCTGCATCGCCGAAGGTCGGCTGGACTCGGGGATGGGGATGACCACGTCGATCTCGTTGGGCGGGATGGTGGAGATCAGGCGCTGCGCCAGCGTCTGGCCCATGTTCAGCCGCGCCTGGTAGACCGAGATGCCGTCCATCACCGAGTCGGGCCTGGCCAGGTAAACGAATTCGAACATGCAAGGGTGCAGCTGCGGGTTCTCGGCGCACTGGCGGCTGTGGACGATGCCGTCCATGTCGATGAAGATGGCTTCGCCCGGCGCCACGTCGCGCGCGACCTTGTGGCCGGTGCCCTCGATCGCCACCGACTCGCTGGCCACCATGACTTCGCGCGTGTCGCCCACCATCCCCTCGCCGAAACACAGCGGGCGGATGCCGAACGGGTCGCGGAAGGCCAACAGGCCGTGGCCGGCGATCAGCGCCACCACGGCGTAGGAGCCCTTGATGCGCTTGTGGACGGCGCCGACCGCCTTGAAGACCACTTCGGGCGACAGCGGCATGTCGCGCGCCGCCGAGGCCAACTCGTGCGCCAGCACGTTGATGAGGACCTCGGTGTCGCTCTCGGTGTTGATGTGGCGGCGGTCCACCGTCTCCAACTCCCGCTTGAGCGCGTGGGCGTTGGTGAGGTTGCCGTTGTGCACCAGCGTGATGCCGAACGGTGCGTTCACGTAGAAAGGCTGCGCCTCTTCCTCGCTGTAGGCGTTGCCCGCGGTCGGGTAGCGCACCTGGCCCAGGCCCACCGTGCCCGGCAGGCCGCGCATGTTGCGGGTGCGGAAGACGTCGCGCACCATGCCGCGCGCCTTGTGCATGAAGCACTTGGTGCCTTGCATGGTGACGATGCCGGCCGCATCCTGGCCGCGGTGCTGCAGCAGCAGCAAGGCGTCGTAGATCAGTTGGTTGACGGGAGTCTTGGAAATGACGCCGACGATGCCGCACATAGGGGGTTTGTCCTTGAGTTCAAAAACTTCTTGAGCAGGCGGCCGCGCACGGCGCGCCCTGCGCCGACGCGGCCACCCAAGGCCTGGGAAACATGGTGCCACAGCGGGCCGGTTTCAAGCGCGCAGCTTGCTCGCCCAGGCCTCGGGCAGGAGCGGTTCCAGCGCGTCGCGCGCGGCCTCCAGCCAGGGCCTGGCCTGGGATTGCGCCCAGGCGTCGGAACGCGCCCACGGCGTCCAGCCGACGACCGTGGCGAACACCAGCGCCACCAGCAGCCCGCGCAAAGCGCCGAACACCGCGCCGAGCAGGCGGTCGACCAGGCTCAGCGGCGTGGCGTGCAGCAGCAGGCGCAACAGGCGCGCCAGCAACGACCAGGCGATCAGCACGCCCGCGAAAGCCAGCACGAAGGCGGCCGACTGGTTCACGGCCCCGCCCGACGTCCCCACCGGAAGGTGCGGCGCCAGCTCGGGCGCGAGCCAATGGGCGGCGAAATAAGCCACCACCCAGCCGGCCAGCGACATCAGCTCGTAAAGCAGCCCGCGCCACAGGCCGGCCACCGCGGAGAGCAGCACCACGCCCAGCAGCAGCAGGTCGACCCAGGCCCATTGATTGAACATCGCCGTATGGGAGCCGGAAGGGGCTCACAGCGTGAGCACCGCGGCGGACACGCCGGCGGCCTTCAGGCGGTCGAGCACTTTGTCGGCCTGCTCGCGGGATTCCAGTGGGCCGATGCGCACGCGGGTGCGGCTGCCGGAAGAGGTTTCGACCACCTGGGTGTAGGTCTTCAGGCCGAGTTTCTCGACTTTCTGGCGCACTTCCCTGGCGGCGGAGGCGTCCGCGAAAGCGCCGACCTGGACGACGAAGCGCCCCGGCACCGCGGCGGTTGCCGGCTTGCCGGTGTCGCGGCCTTCGAGCAAGGCACGCGCGCGGGCCGACTCAGAGGGGCCGGGCTTGGCCGGCGCCTTGGGATCGCTGGCAGCGGACGGAGGCTTGGGCGAGATTTCGGCGGCGCGCGCGGGGGGTTTGTCGTCCGCCCGGGCGGCATGGCCTTCCCGTTCGGCGACCGGAGGCGACGCGCGCTGCGAGGAAGCCGTCGCGGCCGGCGCTTCGGCTCGGCCCACGTTGGCCGATTCGTTTCTGGCCGGCGCAGGAGCGCTGGCGCTTGGAGGCTGCGGTTCGACCACGATCACTTGCGAGCGCGCGGGGGGGATGGACAGCGGCGGCGCGGTTTCGGCGCGGGGGATGTCGATCGGGATGTCCACCGGGATGGGCCGCGGCTGCGATTCGAACAGCATCGGGAAACCGACGATCGCCATGAGCACGAGCAGCGTGGCGCCGATCAGGCGCCTGCGTGCCCGGGTGCGGGCCTGCTGCACCGTGGGGGACGAAGCCGGGGAAGGGTCAGGGGAAGCGGCGTCCTGGCGGTCGCGCTTGAATATCGACAGCAAACCCATGGGGTGGATTGATCCGGTGGGAGACCTCAGGCCTGCCGGGCACCCCGCCTTGCGAAGTGTCCCGGTCAGCGGCTCGACGCCGAATCAACCCAAATGCCTGGCACTGAGTCGGGGCAGACCATGTTGCAACACGCCGCCCACGGTGTAGAACGAGCCGAAGACGACGATTCTATCAGCGGGGTCCGCGGCGGCCACCGCGGTTTGCAGGGCTTCCTGGGGGTTGGCACGGCATTCCACCATCACCGGGCCGGGGCCGGCCACGTCCAGGCCGGCGAGCATGCCCTGCAGCGCCTGGGCCGTGGCGGCGCGCGGCGTGGGCAGGTCGGTGAACACCCAGTGGTCCACCAGCGGCGCCATGCGGGCCAGCAGGTTGGGCAGGTCCTTGTCGGCCATCGCGCCGAAAACCGCGTGGGTGCGCGGGAAGAAACCCATCTGGTCGAGGTTCTGGGCCAACGCCGCCACCGCGTGCGGGTTGTGGGCGACGTCCAGCACCAGGGTGGGTTGCCCCGGGACGATCTGGAAGCGCCCCGGCAGGTCGATCAAGGCCAGCCCCGCCCTCACCGCCTGGGCGGTGATCGGCAGTCGGTCCTTCAACGCTTCGAAAGCCGCCAGCACGCCCGACGCGTTGAGCAGTTGGTTGGCGCCGCGCAGCGCCGGGTAGGCCAGGCCGCTGAACTTGCGGGTGCGCCCCGCCCAGCCCCACTGCTGGCGGTCGCCCGAGCAGTTGAAGTCGACACCCACGCGCCACAGGTCGGCACCGATGCCCTGCGCATGCGCCACCACGCTGGACGGCGGCAGGGGGTCGCTGACGATGGCGGGCTTGCCGGGCCGCATGATGTGGGCCTTCTCGCGGCCGATCGACTCCCGGTCGGGGCCGAGGAACTCGGTGTGGTCCAGGTCGATGCTGGTGATGACGGCGCAGTCCGCATCGACGACGTTCACCGCGTCGAGGCGGCCGCCCAGGCCCACTTCGAGGATGACCAGGTCCAGGGGCGCCTGGGAAAGCAATCGGGCGATCGCCAGCGTGGTGAATTCGAAATAGGTCAGGCTGACTTCGCCGCGCGCTTTCTCGACAGCCTCGAAATGCGGCAGCAGATCGTCAGCCGCCACCATCTGCCCATTGACCCGGCAGCGTTCTTCGAAATGCACCAGGTGGGGCTTGGCGTACAACCCCACGCGGTACCCCGCCTGCAAGGCGATCGATTCGAGCATGGCGCATGTCGACCCTTTGCCGTTGGTGCCCGCCACCGAGACCACCGGCACGGCAAAGGCCAGGCCCAGGCGCCGCGCCACCTCGGCCACGCGGTCCAGGGTGAGGTCGATCTCCTTGGGGTGGAGCCGTTCGCAGCGGCTCAGCCAGTCGGCGAGGGTTTGCGGCGAGGGATGGTCGAGGGATTGGGTCATGGGGATTGCCGCAGCGCTTTCTGTAGGGGGGTCGGAAGCGGTCGAAAAAATGGCGACCGACCGGTCGCCATTCGGGCGAAGCTGGCTGCTCGCCGGCAAGCTGGCGTCAGGCCACCGCGTCCGCGCTTTGCCGCTGCAGCATCGCCACCAGGCGGGCGATGTTGTTCCGCAGCTCGCGGCGGTCGGTGATCATGTCGATGGCGCCGGTCTGCAGCAGGAACTCAGCGCGCTGGAAACCCTCCGGCAGCTTCTCGCGCACCGTGTTCTCGATCACGCGCGGCCCGGCGAAACCGATCAACGCCTTCGGTTCGGCGATCACGACATCGCCCAGGAAGGCGAAGCTGGCCGACACGCCGCCCATCGTCGGGTCGGTGAGCACGCTGATGAAAGGCAGCTTGGCTTTGGCCAGGCGCGTCAGGGCCGCGTTGGTCTTGGCCATCTGCATCAGGCTGAGCAGGCCTTCCTGCATGCGGGCGCCGCCGGTGGCGGTGAAGCTGATGAAGGGCGTCTTCTGTTCGACGGCGGTTTCGACACCGCGCACGAAACGCTCGCCGACCACCGAACCCATCGAGCCGCCCATGAAGTCGAATTCGAAACACGCCGCCACCACGGGGATGCTGCGCAGTGCGCCGCCCATGACGACCAGGGCGTCGGTCTCGCCGGTGTTCTCCAGCGCTTCCTTCAGGCGGTCGGGGTACTTCTTGCTGTCCTTGAAGCGCAGCGCGTCGACGGGCAGCACCTCCTGGCCCAGCTCGTAGCGGCCTTCCGGGTCGAGGAAGGCGTCGAGGCGCGCCCGTGCGCCGATGCGGTGGTGATGGCTGCATTTCGGGCAGACGTTGACGTTCTGCTCCAGGTCGGTCTTGTAGAGCACCGTCTCGCAGGACGGGCACTTGACCCACAACCCCTCGGGCACCGTGCGGCGCTCGCTGGGGTCGGTTTGCTGCATCTTCGGGGGCAGCAGCTTCTCAAGCCAGCTCATGGATGAGGTCCTTTGGTTGAACTTGGTTGAATTCGGTGTCGGTCACGCGCTTCAGGCGTCGAGGGCCTGGCGGATGCCGCGGATGAATCCGCCCGCGGCCGAGGCTGCATTGTCGCGTGTCTGGGTTTCCAGCAATTGGACCAGGGCCGAGCCGATGACGACGGCGTCGGAAACCGCCGCTACCGCCCGGGCGGAAGCCGCGTCCCGTATGCCGAAACCCACGCCGACCGGCACCCGCACATGCGCCTTGATGCGCGGCACCATGGCGGCCACCGCGGAGGTATCGAGGTGGCCGGCACCGGTCACGCCCTTGAGCGAGACGTAATACACATAACCGCTGGCGATGCGACCGACCTGGCGCATGCGCTCTTCGGTCGACGTCGGCGCCAACAGGAAGATCGGCGCCATGCCGTGCTCGCGCAGCGTGGCGGCGAACTCCTCGCACTCTTCGGGCGGGTAGTCGACGATCAGCACGCCGTCGACGCCGGCTTCCTTGGCGTCGCGCACGAAGCTCAGGGCGCCGTGGCGCTGGTCGTAGCGCTCCACCGGGTTAGCGTAGCCCATCAGCACCACTGGGGTGGACGTATTCTTCCGGCGGAAAACACGCACCATCTCCAGCACGTCGCGCATGCCGATGCGCTTGGCGAGCGCACGCTCGGCGGCACGCTGGATCACCGGGCCATCGGCCATCGGGTCGGAGAACGGCACGCCCAGCTCGATCACGTCGGCGCCGGCCTCGGCCATGGCCTGCATGATGTCGGGCGTGGCGTCGGCGAACGGGTCGCCGGCGGTCACGTAGGGAATGAGCGCCCTGCGCCCCTGCGCCTTGAGACCTTCGAAGACCGCCTCGATGCGGTTCGCCGTCGTTTTTTGGCCGCCGCTCATGACTGGGCTCCCGAAGAAGACTCACTGAGGCTGGCCACGGTGCCGATGTCCTTGTCGCCGCGGCCGGAGAGGTTGACCAGCAGATGCTGGTCGGGCCGCATCGTCGGCGCCAGCTTCATCGCATACGCCACGGCGTGCGACGACTCGAGCGCGGGGATGATGCCTTCGGTGCGGCACAAGTAGTGGAAGGCCTTCAACGCTTCGTCATCGGTGATGCCGACGTATTCGGCGCGGCCGATGTCCTTCAGGTAGGCGTGTTCCGGGCCCACGCCGGGATAGTCCAGCCCCGCCGACACCGAGTGCGTCTCGATGACCTGGCCGTCGTCGTCCTGCAGCAGGTAGGTGCGGTTGCCGTGCAGCACGCCGGGCGAACCCTTCTGCAGCGAAGCGGAATGCTTGCCGCTGTCGAGCCCGAGCCCGGCCGCCTCGACGCCGATCAAGCGGGTGCCCGCGTGTCCGATGTAGGGATAAAAGATGCCCATGGCGTTGCTGCCGCCGCCGACGCAGGCGATCACGGCGTCCGGCTGCCGGCCGATCAGGCCAGGCATCTGCGCCACGCATTCGTCGCCGATGACGCGCTGGAAGTCGCGCACCATCATCGGGTAGGGGTGCGGGCCTGCGACGGTGCCGATGATGTAGAAGGTGTTCTCCACGTTCGTGACCCAGTCGCGCAGGGCTTCATTGAGCGCGTCCTTCAGGGTCTTGCTGCCGCTTTCCACCGGAACCACTTTGGCGCCGAGCAGGTTCATGCGGTAGACATTGGGCGCCTGGCGCTTGACGTCCTCGCTGCCCATGTAGACAACGCATTCCATGCCGTAGCGCGCGCAGATCGTCGCGGTGGCTACGCCGTGCTGGCCGGCGCCGGTCTCGGCGATCACGCGAGGTTTGCCCATGCGCCGGGCCAGCAGGGCCTGGCCGATGGTGTTGTTCACCTTGTGGGCGCCGGTGTGGTTGAGGTCTTCGCGCTTGAGGTGGATCTGGGCGCCACCGAGTTCGCGGCTCATGCGGGCCGCGTGGTAGACGGGGCTGGGGCGGCCCACATAGTGGGCCAGCTCGGATTGGAATTCCGCCTGGAAGGCCGGGTCGGCCTGAGCCTGGGCGTAGGCCGCCTTGAGCTCATCGAGCGCGTGGATCAGGGTCTCGGCGACGAAAGTGCCGCCGTACGGGCCGAAATGGCCGACGGGATCGGGTTGTTGATAGTCCAACATGGGTGTTTCTCTCTTCAGGGTGAAGGTGGCGCCTGGGCGGCGAGACGTTCGTCGGCCTCCCGCACGGCGCTGCAAAACTGGCGGATCGCCGCGGGGTCCTTGATCCCCTTGGACAGCTCGACGCCAGAACTCACATCAACGGCCGATGGCCGCACCTGAAGAATCCCTCCGGCCACATTTCCGGCATGCAACCCACCAGACAAAACGACTGGACGGGCAACGTTTCGTGGAATGAGTGACCAATCGAATACCTTTCCGCCGCCGCCGTAGCCTTCGACATGGGCGTCGAGCAACAGGGCCTGCGCATCAGGGAATTGAGCAGCGAAGTTTAACAAATCGAAACCCGCGGACATGCGGGCCGCCCTCAGGTAAGGGCGCGCGGCGCGCCGGCAATCCGCGGGGTTTTCGTCGCCGTGGAACTGCAGCATCAACTGGGGGATGGCCTGCACCGCGTCGTGGATCTGCCTGTCGCCCGCATTGACGAACAGGCCGACGGGCGTGACAAAAGGCGGGAGCCGCCGCGCGAGGTCCGCGGCCGCGTCGATGCCGATGAAACGAGGGCTGGCCGGGTAGAAGACGAAACCCACGGCATCGGCGCCGGCTTGCACCGCGGCGTCCAGGTCTTGGGGCCGGGTCAATCCGCAGATCTTGATTCTTGTCCGTCTTTGCATGGTGTTTCAACAGGGTGGCGGCACGGCCGCCCGGCGATCGTCCTGGGCGAGCCGCCTGCCACCGGAAGCTCGCTCAGGGGAGCCAATCCATCGCGGGCGTGCACTCTGGAATTCCGAAGGCGGCATCGTACTGCGGCCCCGCGAAATAGAGGCCGTCAGGGGGAAAAGTGGGCGCTGCCACCCGGCGATCCCGCGATTCCAGCACGTCTTTCACCCACCGCACCGGCCGGTTTCCACTGCCGACCGCCACGAGGCACCCCATGATGTTGCGGACCATGTGGTGCAAGAAGGCGCTGGCTTCGAACTCGAAACGCCAATAGGCGCCGCGCCGGTGCACCGAAATGCCGCGCAAGACTTTCACCGGGGAAGCGGCTTGGCATTCCGCGGAACGGAAAGCACTGAAGTCGTGTTCGCCGAGCAGCAGCTGGGCGGAGGCCCGCATCGCATCGCCGTCCAAGGGGCGGAATACCCAACCGCACATGCCCGACTCGACAGCCGGGCGGACCGGAGACTCCAACAGGAGAAAGGCGTAGCGCCGTCCCACCGCTGAAAAACGCGCATGGAATTCCGGCGGCACCGGAAGGCTCCATTGCAACGCGATGTCCGCGGGCAAGTAGCGGTTGGTGCCCCTAACCCAGGAGAAAGCGGGCCGGTCGCGCCGGGTGTCAATATGGATGACCTGGTTCAGGCCGTGAACGCCCGCGTCCGTGCGACCCGCGCACACCGTGCGCAGCGGCTCATCGGCGAACTTGGAAAGCGCCTGCTCCAGGGCGTCCTGGATGGTGCGCCCACCGGGCTGGCTCTGCCAGCCCCGGTAGTCCCCGCCCCGGTAGCTGACGCCCAACGCCAGCCTTACCAGGCCGGGCTTGGGAGGGGCCGGGGAAAACGCTGCGGGAATCAGGACAGGGCGTCGAGCATGCTCTGCGCCTTGGCGCGCAGCGAGCCGGAAGCCTTGGCCACGACCTCCTGCAGGAGGTCGCGAGCGCCCTCCATATCGCCGATCTGGCGGAATTCCTCCGCCAAGTCCAGCTTGCGCTCCAGGGGATCACGGCCGTCATCTTCTTCCGAGCCGTCGTCCAATTCGCCCGGCAAGACACTCGGATCCCCGCTCTTGGCGGGCGTGTCGAGGTCGAGGGAAATCGCACCGAGGTCGAAATCCAGGGGGGACGGCGCGCTGTCGGCGGGCTCGGCGGGGCCACGGGCAGCAGCGGCCGGGGCTGGGCTGGGTGCGTCGAAATCGAAGTCCAGGCTCGGCGCGGGGGAAGAGGCCGGCAGATCGTCCAAGCCACCAGGCTGGGTGTTGACCGCACCGGCATTGCCGCCACCGGCCAGGTCGAGTTCGAGGTCCAGGTCGACGCCGTGCGGATCCGCCGCGGCGGATCCGGCCGCTTCGGGCGGGAGCGGGTCGGCCGCGGGCATGATCGACTGCGGCATCGTGCTCGCACCCAGAGGCTCGGTCGGGCCGCTGTAATCGCCTGCGCCGGAACTGGGGGCACCGCCCGGCTGGTAGAGCGGGTTTTCCGGATCGATCTGCTGACCCATTTCCTGGGCCTTCGCCCAGTCCTCGCCCGTGCCCTGGGTCAGGGAGAACAACTGGGTCGCGAGCAGTTCGAAGCCCTTGGTGTCGCGCCGCTTGGCATAGACCTCGAGCAGCTTGGTGCGGATCGCCAGGCGGTCCGGGTTGCCGCGCATCGCTTCTTTGAGGATTTCCTCGGCCTGCAAGTCACGGCCATAGGCCAAATAGACGTCGGCTTCGGCCACCGGATCGACGTCACCGATCGCGTCGAGCTGGCTGAGCGAATAGCTCATCGAGGAAGACGCGCCGCTGGCGTCGCGCGTGTCGATGCGCTGGCCACCGCTGGCGCCGAAGAAGGAATCGGGCTGGAGGCGGCTTTCCAGGAAGGAGGTTTCACCACTGTCGCGCTTGGCGCGCTTGCTGAAACGATAAAGGCCGAAGCCCGCGAGCAAGGCGATCAGGCCACCGCCGATCGCCAGGCCCAAGGGGCTGCCGCCCAGCAATCCGTCGATGAAACCAGGTTCTTCAGCGGCCGGCGCAGGCGCCGGCGTGGGCACCGGGACAGGAGGAGCAGCCGGTGCCGGGGGCGCCGGCTCACTGGCCGCGGAGGCGGCAGGTTCTGGTGCACTGGCGACCGGGGCGGGCACTTCCGGGGCCGAGGCCAGGGGTGCAGGCGGTGGAACGACTGGCGCCGGGATGGCGGGCGCCGCGGGCGGTGCCGCGGTCGACGCCGACTGAGCGACGCCGCCCGGCGGCTTCGCGGCCGGGGTTGAAGACGCCGCTGAAGTGGCGCTCGACAATCCCTTCAATTCCGAAACATTCCTAGACAACTCGGCCATGCGCGCGGCCGCGGCCTGCTTTTCCTTTTCTTGGGAGATCCGGGCCTCTTCAGAGGCGGCGCGTGCAGCAGGCGTCGCCCCACCCTTGCTCAGCGTGAGTTTGTCGGGCGCGGGCGCGGAAGCCTGCTTCTTGTCATCGACCGTCGCCTGGACGGCCCCCTTGGCCTGACGCGGACTGGCTTCCGACTTGGCCGCCGGGACCGAACTGGCCAAGCGCTGGCGGAAAGCATTGAAATCGGCGCTCTGGGCCTGAATCACCTGCCGCGCCTCTTCGCTCGAAAGCGATTTCGCGGATTCGGCGCTCGGCACAGACAACACCACACCCGACCGCAGGCGGTTCATGTTGTTGTCGATGAAAGCCTGGGGATTGCCCTTGTACAAGGACACCAGCATCTGGTCGAGGGAGACGCCGGGCCGCTGCACGCGGCCGGCGATGCGGGACAAGGTGTCGCCGGGGCGTACGGCGTACTGGTCGGCGCCCGCGGACGCCACAGGCGCTTCGACCGGTGCGGCCGCGGTGGGTACGGGAGCGGGCGCAGGTGCCGGACGGCTGGCGCGCGCCGCGGCCGCGCGTTGCGCCGCTGTTTGCGCGGGCGCCTGCGGTGCCGGCGCGATCGGCGCGGAAGACATCGACGGCTCGGTCGTCACGGCAGCGGGCGCCGCGGTGCGCGTCGAAGGAGGATCGAAAAGCAGCGTGAATTCGCGAACCAGCCGCCCCGTCGACCAAGAAAGCTCCAGGATCACGTCGACGAAAGGCTCCTGCACGGCGCGGTCGCTGGTGATCTTGAGGTAAGGCCGGCCATCGGCACGGCGCTGCAAGGCCACCTGGGTCGAAGGCAGCACCGCGTTGTAATCAACGCCGGCAGCGCGGTACGCCTCCGGCTTGGCCACGCTCACTTTCAGGTTGGAAGCCTCTTCGGGCGTCAAGCTGCTGACATCGATCTCCGCCTTGAGCGTTTCACCCAAGGCCGATTGCACATTCAACCGGCCCAGGCCCAGGGCGGAGACATCCAATGTGCAAAGCAGCATCGCAGCTGCAGCAACCCCGTTGAGGGCCATGCGCCCTGGATTCAGCGTGTTTTGTTTCAAGGCATCTCCCAACTGGAACGTGCTGTTTGCTGTGGTTCTAGCGCGCGAGCGACCTCGCCGTCGAAGATGCGGACACTGCTGTCACGAAGCGTCACTCTTTTACGCGCAAAAACAGATAGAAATCACAATAACATCAAGCATATAGGCTGACAAGCTAATGCAAAGGCTGACATTGCCGGCGCCACCGCCACGTCGCCTCAACCCGACAAGTCGTTGGGCAGAGGCAACAGTGGCGATGGACGTCATCAAGCTTGCAACAGGATGCGCAACATGCGTCGCAGTGGTTCAGCCGCCCCCCAGAGCAGCTGATCACCGATGGTGAAGGCGCCCAGGTATTCAGGCCCCATCGCCATCTTGCGCAAACGGCCGACCGGGATCGTCAGCGTGCCCGTGACGGCGACAGGCGTAAGTTCCCGGACCGTCGCCTCGCGGGTGTTGGGCACCAGCTTCACCCAATCATTATCGGCGGCGATCATGGCCTCAACATCGGCCAGCGGAACGTCTTTCTTGAGCTTGAACATCAGCGCCTGGCTGTGGCAACGCATCGCGCCGACGCGAACGCAGAAACCGTCGACCGGCACGGCCGGCGCCGAGAAGCCGGGGCCCTGGCCCAGGATCTTGTTGGTTTCGGCGCCGCCTTTCCATTCTTCCTTCGACATCCCCCAGCCCGGCTCGCCATGCTGCTTGCCTTCGCCGAGATCCTTGTCGATCCAAGGGATCAGCGAGCCGCCCAGCGGCACGCCGAAATTGGCGGTTTCGCCGGGGGAAAGGTTGCGTTGCTTGTCGACCAGCCGACGGTCGATCTCCAGGATGGCGCTCTTGGGGTCGTCGAGCAAAGATTTCACCTCGGCGTTCAGCGTGCCGAACTGCGTCAACAGTTCGCGCATGTGCTGGGCGCCGCCGCCCGAGGCGGCCTGGTAGGTCTGGGTGCTCATCCACTCGACGAGCCCCGCCTTGTACAGCGCGCCGACGCCCATCAGCATGCAGCTGACGGTGCAGTTGCCGCCGATCCAGTTGCGGCCGCCCTTGGCGAGCGCGTTCTTGATGACGGGCAGGTTGACGGGGTCCAGCACGATGACCGCGTCATCCTTCATGCGAAGCGTGGATGCGGCATCGATCCAGTGCCCCTTCCAGCCGGCGGCGCGCAGCTTGGGGAAAACCTCGCTGGTGTAGTCGCCGCCCTGGGCTGTGATGACGATCTCGCAGCGCTTGAGCGCCTCGATGTCGAAAGCGTCCTGGAGCCGGGTTTCGTTCCTGGCCCAGCCGGGGGCGGCGCCGCCGGCGTTGCTGGTGCTGAAGAAAACCGGCTCGATCAGGTCGAAATCGCCTTCGGCCTGCATGCGATCCATGAGCACGGAGCCCACCATGCCGCGCCAACCCACCAATCCTACGAGTGTCGTCATTTCCATCGCCCTTTCAAAAAGTGAATCAATCAAACTTTCTGCTCCCCCCGGCTCGTGTCGCCATGGGAGGAGGGGCGAGACGATCCGAGAGCAGCTAGCCCTTCTTGGTAATCGTCTTAATGGTGCTCAACGCCGAAACCACGGCTTCGCCCATCTCGCGCGTGCCCACTTTCGTGGTGCCTTCCGACCAGATGTCACCCGTGCGCAGGCCGGAGGCGAGCACATGCTGGACCGCCGACTCGATGCGGTCAGCGGCTTCGGGTTGTTGGAGTGAGTAACGGAGCATCATGGCGGAAGACAGGATTGTAGCCAAAGGATTGGCGATTCCCTTGCCCGCGATGTCGGGCGCCGATCCGTGGCTGGGCTCATAGAGCCCCTGCCCCTTGGAATTCAGCGATGCGGAAGGCAGCATGCCGATCGAGCCGGTGAGCATGGCGGCTTCGTCGCTGAGGATGTCGCCGAACATGTTGCCCGTGACGACCACGTCCAGCCGCTTGGGCGCCTTGACCAGCTGCATCGCCGCGTTGTCGACGTACATGTGCTCCAGTTCGACATCGGGGTACCCGGCGTGCACCTCGGTGACCACGTCGCGCCAGAACTGGAAGGTCTCCAGCACGTTGGCCTTGTCGACGCTCAGCACCTTGCCGCGGCGCTTGCGCGCGGCCTGGAAGGCGACGTGGGCGATGCGCTCGATCTCGGGGCGGGAATACCGCATCGTGTCGAAGGCCTCGGGATGGCCTTTGAAGGCGCCGTCGGGCGATTCGCGGCGGCCGCGGGGCTGCCCGAAATAGATGTCGCCGGTAAGCTCGCGGATGATGAGGATGTCCAGGCCGGCGACGATCTCGGGCTTCAGGGACGACGCGTGGGTCAATTCCTTGTAGCAGATCGCCGGGCGGAAATTGGCGAAGAGTTCGAGGTTCTTGCGCAGGCCGAGGATGGCCTGCTCCGGGCGCAAGTGGCGCTCGAGCTTGTCGTACTGCCAGTCGCCCACCGCGCCGAACAGCACAGCGTCAGCTTCCTTGGCCAGCTTCAGGGTGGCATCCGGCAGCGGATGGCCATGGGCCGCGTAGGCGCTGCCACCGACGAGCGCCTCTTCCATCTCGAAAGGCAGGTCGATGCAATTCAAGACCTTGACCGCCTCGGCCACGATTTCTTTGCCGATACCGTCGCCGGGGAGGATGGCGATTTTCATGTCTTCATTTCCTTTTCTTGTTCCAGCGGCGCTTCTGCCGCATTCTCAACATCATCGATCAGCCAATGCACCAGGCTGTATTCGCAAGCTTTAAAGACCAGGTAGGCCGCCAGGCTCGCGTAACCCGTGAGCAGCAGCTCCAGCAACTGGCGCCCGCCGCCGTCTATCAGCGCCATCCAGCCATGGTCCACCAGGAGCGACGCGTTGGCCTTCAAAAGATAGAACAAATTCAAGGAGCCGGCGCCGAAGACAAAGAAGCTCAGGCCCATCGCGGCGAAAGTACGCCAGCGCTCGGCCAACACCCAGCGCTTGGCTGCGGCGCGAAGCGACTTGGCTTTCATCGGTGCCGCACTTTCAGAGGATGCGCTGGGCCAGCCAGGGCTTTTGCAGCAGTCGCTCGGCCTCGTAAGCCTTGATCTTGTCAGCGTGCCGCAGGGTCAGGCCGATGTCGTCGAAGCCATTGAGCAGGCAGTACTTGCGGAAAGGCTGCACCTCGAACGGCAGCTCCGTGCCATCGGGCTTGACCACGACCTGGCGCTCCAGGTCGATCTTCAGGGAGTAGCCGACGAAGGCCGCCACTTCGTCGAACAACTTCGCGACTTCGGCCTCGGGCAGCTGGATGGGCAGCAGGCCGTTCTTGAAGCAGTTGTTGAAGAAGATGTCGGCGTAGCTCGGCGCGATCAGCGCGCGGAAGCCGTATTGCTCGATCGCCCAGGGCGCGTGCTCGCGCGAGGAACCGCAGCCGAAATTCTTGCGCGCCAGCAGCACCGAGGCGCCCTTGTAGCGCGGCTGGTTCAGCACGAAGTCGGGGTTGGGCTGGCGCGAGGCCGGGTCCTGGCCGGGGAAGCCGGGGTCGAGGTAGCGCCATTCGTCGAAGAGGTTGGGGCCGAAGCCGGTGCGCTTGATCGACTTGAGGAACTGCTTGGGGATGATGGCGTCGGTGTCGACGTTCTCGCGGTCCATCGGGGCCACCAGGCCCTGGTGGGTTGTGAATGCTTGCATGGTGGGATGTCCCTCAGAAAAGCAAGGCGGTGGAGGCCAGCTTGCGCACGTCGACGAAATGGCCTTCGATCGCGGCCGCGGCGGCCATGGCCGGGCTGACCAGGTGGGTGCGCCCGCCGTTGCCCTGGCGGCCTTCGAAGTTGCGGTTCGAGGTGGAAGCGCAGCGCTCGCCGGGCTCCAGTCGGTCGGCGTTCATCGCCAGGCACATCGAGCAACCGGGCTCGCGCCATTCGAAACCGGCGGCCTTGAAGACCTGGTCGAGCCCTTCGCTCTCGGCCTGCGCCTTGACCAGGCCGGAGCCCGGCACCACGAGCGCCAGCTTGACGTTGGAGGCGATGCGCTTGCCCAGCCGCTTCACCACCGCGGCCGCCTCGCGCATGTCTTCGATGCGCGAGTTGGTGCACGAGCCGATGAACACCTTGTCGATGGCGATGTCGGCCAGCGGCGTGTCGGGCGCGAGCGCCATGTATTGCAGGGCGCGCTCGATGGCCTGGCGCTTGTTCGGGTCCTTCTCTTTATCGGGGTCGGGCACGCGGCCATCGATGGACAACACCATCTCGGGCGAGGTGCCCCAGGTGACCTGGGGCTGGATCTGCGAGGCGTCCAGCTCGACCACCGCGTCCCACTGGGCGTCGGCGTCGGAGTGCAGCGTCTTCCAGTAGGCCAGGGCCTGTTCCAGTTCCGGACCCTTGGGGCTGAAAGGCCGCCCTTGGACATAGGCCAGCGTCGTCTCGTCGACCGCCACGAGGCCGGCGCGAGCGCCCGCCTCGATGGCCATGTTGCAGACTGTCATGCGCCCTTCCATGCTGAGCGCGCGGATCGCCGAGCCGGCGAACTCGATGGTGTAGCCGGTGCCGCCGGCGGTGCCGATCTTGCCGATGATGGCCAGCACGATGTCCTTCGCACCGACACCCGGCGCCACGCGGCCTTCCACCACCACGCGCATGTTCTTGGCCTTCTTGGCCAGCAGCGTCTGCGTGGCCAGCACGTGCTCGACCTCGCTCGTGCCGATGCCGTGTGCCAGCGCGCCGAAGGCGCCGTGCGTGGAAGTGTGGGAATCGCCGCAGACCACGGTCATGCCCGGCAGGGTGGCGCCCTGCTCCGGGCCGATCACGTGGACGATGCCCTGGCGCCTGTCGTTCATCTTGAACTGGGTGATGCCGTGGCGGTCGCAGTTGGCGTCCAGCGTGTCGACCTGCAGGCGGGACACCGGGTCCTGGATGCCGTGGGAGCGGTCGGTGGTCGGCACGTTGTGGTCGCTGACCGCCAGGTTGGCCGACAGCCGCCACACTTTGCGGCCCGCCATCTCCAGGCCTTCGAAGGCCTGCGGGCTGGTCACCTCGTGCACCAGGTGGCGGTCGATGTAGAGGACAGTCGTGCCGTCTTCCTCGCGGTGGACGGTGTGCTCGTCCCAGATCTTGTCGTACAGGGTTCTGCCGGTCATGATGGTTTCTCTCCAGAACGGGATTGTCTCGTGATTCGCGTGGCCGGCGCCGCGGCGGTGGCGCCCGGCGCGGCGGCGCCAGCCCGCAGCGCCTCGATGAAGCGCTGGACCGCCGCGGGCTGGACCTCCTGCTTGCGCGCGGCGATGAGGTACTCGCGCTTGGCCCAGGGCTCGTTCAACGCCAGCACTTCCACGTCGAACGATCGGCTGAGCCGCTCGGCCACGGCCGCGGGCAGCAGGGCCACGCCCAGGCCCGCTTCCACCAGCTGGGCGATCGCGTCGAAGCCGCGCACCTGCAGGCGCGCCTGAAGCACGCGGTTGCGCTGCTGGGCATGGGCGAGCATCAACTGGTGCACCGAGGTGCCCATCGGCAGGCCGACGATGTCGTGATCGAGCATGGCGTCGAAATCCACCGCCCCGCCGCCCTGCCGCGCCAACGAGTGGCCGGCGGGCACGACGGCGCGCAAGGCCGCCTCGCGGTAAGGGTGGGTGCTCAGCCGGTCGTCGCGCAGCGGCGGCACGAACACGCCGACATCGGCGCGCCCATCGGCCACCGCGGCCTGCACGTCGGCGCTGCTGAGGTCTTCCAGGCTGACGCGCACGCCGGGGTTGGCCTTGGAAAAGGCCGCCAGGTCGGCCGGCAGGCATTCGGCGATGGCGCCGGCGTTGGCCGCCACGCGCAGGTGCCCCTTGATGCCGCGGGAAAATTCGACGACTTCGCTCTCCAGCGCGTGCAGCGCCGCGTGCAGGCTGCGCACATGGCGCACCAAGGCGTGCCCGGCGTCGGTGGGCTCGACGCCGCGCGCACGGCGTTCGAAAAGCTTGACGCCCAGCCGCGCTTCGATGTCCGACAAGCGCCGGCTCGCCGCCGCGAGCGCCAGGTGCTCGCGCTGCGCGCCGGCGGTGATGCTTTTGGATTCCGCGACGGCCAACACCAAGTTCAAGGTGACCAGGTCGAAACGCATGCTGCCTCTGGGAAAACGCCCCGGCGTGACCGGCGGAAGCGCTCGTGTGGGTTGCTGCCAGGTCTGCAAACGCCCCAGGTCGGACGGCTCACACCGTTGAGCGTGGACGCCTCGCCTGTGTTCCGCCGTCCCGGGGTGCAGTGCGGCGCAGGCGTTTGCAGACCCATAGATTAGCCTTCGCGGATCATCTTGTCATACGGCATTTATGAATCAATCCTTCGCACAGCAGCAAGGATTGCGATGAGCCGAAAAAAAGCCCCGGATGATCGGATCCGGGGCCGTTTTCCGGTGCGCCAGGCGGGAAGCACCCGCCCAGGCCGGATTCGGGTCAACGCTCGGAGATCGGTTTGACGCTGCGTGCGACCGAGCCGTTGAACAGCTGGCGTGGGCGGCCGATCTTGTATTCCGGGTCGGCAATCATTTCGTTCAACTGGGCAATCCAGCCGACGGTGCGCGCCAGCGCGAAGATGGCCGTGAACAGGCTGACGGGGATGCCGACGGCGCGCTGCACGATGCCCGAATAGAAGTCGACGTTCGGGTACAGCTTGCGGGAGACGAAGTATTCGTCTTCCAACGCGATCTTCTCCAGCGACATGGCCAGCTTGAAGATCGGGTCGTTCTCCAGGCCGAGCGCGCTCAGCACCTCGTGGCAGGTCTCGCGCATCAGCTTGGCGCGCGGGTCGTAGTTCTTGTAGACCCGGTGGCCGAAGCCCATCAGCTTGACGCCGGAGTTCTTGTCCTTGACCTGCTTGATGAACTCGCCGATCTTCTCGACACCGCCCGCGCGCTGGATGTCCTCCAGCATGTTGAGCGCGGCTTCGTTGGCGCCGCCGTGGGCCGGGCCCCACAGGCAGGCCACGCCCGCGGCGATGGCCGCGAAGGGGTTGGTGCCCGAGCTGCCGCACAGCCGCACCGTCGAGGTGGACGCGTTCTGCTCGTGGTCGGCGTGCAGGATGAAGATGCGGTCGAGCGCGCGCACGAGCACGTCGTTCACACGATAGTCGGCGCACGGCGTCGCGAACATCATCCGCATGAAGTTCCCCGCATAGGAGAGCTCGTTGCGCGGATACATGTACGGCTGGCCCATCGAGTACTTGTAGGCCATGGCGATCAGCGTCGGCATCTTCGCGATCAGGCGGATCGCGGAAATGTCGCGCTGGTGCGCGTCATTCAGATTGATCGAATCCGGATAGAACGCCGACAGCGCGCCGACCAGCCCGGTCAGCACCGCCATCGGATGCGCGTCGCGCCGGAAGCCGCGCATGAAGAACTGCATCTGCTCGTTCACCATCGTGTGGTTGGTCACGCGGCTCACGAAATCGTTTTTCTGCGCCTGGTTCGGCAGCTCGCCGTACAGCAGCAGGTAGCAGGTCTCGAGGTAGTCGCAGCGCACCGCGAGCTCCTCGATCGGATACCCGCGGTAGAGGAGCTCGCCCTTGTCGCCGTCGATGTAGGTGATCGCGGAGCTGCACGCGGCCGTCGACAGGAACCCCGGGTCGTAGGTGAACTTGCCCGTCTTGCCGTAGAGCGTGCGGATGTCGATCACGTCGGGGCCCATCGTCCCGGTCAGGATCGGGAAGGTGACGGACGGCGAGCCGTCCGAGAACTGGATCGTGGCGCTGCGGTCGGTCATCGGGCGTCCTTCCGTTCCTGGTTCATCTCCGGCGAGAGTATCGCCTGCATCGTCGTGCCGCTGCCGGGCCGCGCGAATTGCCTCGTCGTCACGTCCCGTCGCGGGCACCTGCGGCGTTCACTGCGCGAAGGCGCGCCACGAAT
>CBJNAE010000031.1:0-18466 GCA_966433995.1 uncultured Ideonella sp.
GGTCGGCATCGCCTTCTCCGGCGGCCTGGACACCAGCGCCGCGCTGCACTGGATGAAGCTCAAGGGCGCCGAGCCCTACGCCTACACCGCCAACCTCGGCCAGCCCGACGAGCCCGACTACGACGAGATCCCCCGCAAGGCGATGCAGTACGGCGCCAAGCTGGCCCGGCTGATCGACTGCCGCGCCCAGATGGCCAACGAGGGCATCGCCGCGCTGCAGTGCGGCGCCTTCCACATCTCCACCGCGGGCGTCACCTACTTCAACACCACGCCGATCGGCCGCGCCGTCACCGGCACCATGCTGGTTGCCGCGATGAAGGAGGACGACGTCAACATCTGGGGCGACGGCAGCACCTACAAGGGCAACGACATCGAGCGCTTCTACCGCTACGGCCTGCTCACCAACCCCGGCCTGAAGATCTACAAGCCCTGGCTCGACCAGGCCTTCATCGACGAGCTCGGCGGCCGTGCCGAGATGTCGGCCTTCATGACCCAGGCCGGCTTCGGCTACAAGATGTCGGCCGAGAAGGCGTATTCCACCGACTCCAACATGCTCGGCGCCACCCACGAGGCGAAAGACCTGGAGCAGCTGAACACCGGCATCAACATCGTCCAGCCCATCATGGGAGTGGCCTTCTGGCGCGACGACGTCGAGGTCAAGCGCGAGACCGTGACGGTGCGCTTCGAGGAAGGCCGCCCCGTCGCGCTGAACGGCACCGAATACCCCGACCTGGTCGAGCTGGTGCTGCAAGCCAACCGCATCGGCGGCCGCCACGGCCTCGGGATGAGCGACCAGATCGAGAACCGCATCATCGAAGCCAAGAGCCGCGGCATCTACGAGGCTCCTGGCCTGGCGCTGCTGTTCATCGCCTACGAGCGTTTGGTCACCGGCATCCACAACGAGGACACCATCGAGCAGTACCGCATGAACGGCAAGAAGCTCGGCCGACTGCTCTACCAGGGCCGCTGGTTCGACCCGCAGGCGCTGATGCTGCGCGAGGCGGCCCAGCGCTGGGTGGCGCGCGCCGTGACCGGCGAGGTGACGATCGAGCTGCGCCGCGGCAACGACTACAGCATCCTGAACACCGAGTCGCCCAACCTCACCTACCACCCCGAGCGGCTGACGATGGAGAAAGGCGAGTCCACCTTCTCACCGCAGGACCGAATCGGCCAGCTGACGATGCGCACGCTGGACATCACCGACACTCGGGACAAGCTCGGCCTCTACAGCCGCACCGGCCTGCTGCCCAGCGGCGGCGGCCTGCCGCAGCTCGGCGAGTGATGGCCGTGGCGGAACCGGCCGGCCTTTCCCAGGCGGGCGCGGTGCCGTCCCCGCCTGCGCTGCTGGCCCGTGTCGGCGTTTGCCGCCCCCGGCAGCGGCGCGACCGTCGGCCCCGCCCCATGAAGATGCTTTCCGCCCCCGATCTCGAAACGGGCACATCCTGAACGAACGTGCCAGTGGTCAACATGAGCCGACTTGCGGCGCTGCCCTGCGAACCTGGTGCGCGGCCTGCTCGATGAAGGCATCCTCGGCGCGGATGCCCTGGGATTGGGGTTGGAGGTCGGCGACGACCACGCGGTGATCGACCGTGCCGGGCGCCCGTCGGCCACGCTTTTCTACATCGGCCCGTTGCTCAAGGCCCGCTATTGGGAGGCCACCGCGGTGCCGGAGTTGCGTGTCCATGCTCGCCGCCTGGCCCGGCGGCCAGGACGGGGGCGGCCTGCGGCCACGGGCCTGCTGCGCCGGGTGCCAAAATTATTTCTTTGCTTTCCAAGCCCGGCATGCGATCGGCCGCGCCGATCCGCGATTCACGCCCGACGACACCCACATGCGAACCCCTTCCGTCTCCAAACCTTCCCACGCGCTGCGCTGGGCATTCGCCACGGCCGCGTTGCTGATCGCCTGCGGCACCGCGGTCGCGCAATCCAAATCGTCGGCGGCAACGCCGGAGTGGATCGAACCCAACGCCAACCTCGTGGTCCAGGGCATTCCGCCCATCCCCGCGGCGCTGGCCCGGCGGGCCGCGCTTTACAGCGACTTCCGCGACCATGCCTTCGTCGACTGGCACCCCAGGCGCGCGGAGATGCTGGTCTCGCACCGCCAGGCCGGCGCCAACGTCGCCCAGCTCTACCGGCTGTCGCAGGCCATGGGGCCGCTCGAACCCCTGACCGACAGCCCCGACCCGGTCACGGTGGCGAGTTACGAACCGGTCGAAGGGCGTTACCTCGTCTACCGCAGCGCCGAAGGCGGCAGCGAGGCGCATCGGCTGTTCCGCCTCGACCTCGACACCCGCCAGTCGACCTTGCTGACCGATCCCGAAGAGAGCAGCTCGCCCGCCGGCTGGATCGAAGGCCGGTCGCCGGGCAATCCGTCGCGGCTGCTCTACACCGCGGTGCAGCTGGACCGCACCGCCGAGAAGGGCTCGCGCGATTCGCTGGTCACCGTGCTGTGGTCGGTCGACCCGCTGCAGCCCGACAACAAGCGCGCCATCGCCAGGCTGCCCGGCTCCGGCTGGCTGCCCGGCCGGGTGTCGGCGGACGGCGGCCGCATGTCCTTCACCAAATACATCTCGGCCAACGCGTCCCAGCTCTGGACCATCGACCTTGTGGTGGGCTGGGCGCGTCAGGTTTTGCCCACCGCCGACTCATCGGTCAAGGCGGTGCACACCGCTGGCGATTTCTCCAAGGACGGCAAGCGCCTGCTGGTCTTCAGCGACCGCGCCGGCGAGTTCCGCGAGCTGATGTCGCTGGACCTGACCACCGGCGAGCTGGCGCGTGTGACCGGCCACATCCCCTGGGACGTGAAGAACGCCGTGGCGACCGACGACGACCGGTACATCGCCGCGCAGGTGAATGTGAACGGCCGCGACGAATTGCGGCTCTTCGACGGCCGGACGCTCAAGGAACTGCCTGCCCCGAAGCTGCCCGCGGGCAGCGTGCGTGCGCTGGCCTTCCATCCCGGGGGCCATGCCTTGGCTTTCACCGTCGTCAGCCAGAAGGGGCCCGGCCAGATCTTTACGCTCGACCCGGTCGGCGGTGCGATCGCGCAATGGACGCGCGCCCATGCACCTGCCGGCGTCGACCCCGCCAGGTTCGCCGACCAGAAGGTCATCGAATGGAAGAGCTTCGACGGCCGGGCCATTTCCGGCCTGATGAGCCTGCCGCCGGCGCGCTTCACCGGCAAGCGGCCGGTGATCGTCAACATCCACGGCGGGCCCGAAGCCCAGGCGACGATGGGCTTCATCAACCGCTGGAACTATTACGTGCAGGAACTCGGCATCGTGCACATCGAGCCCAACGTGCGCGGGTCGTCGGGCTTCGGCAAGACCTTCCTCACTCTGGACGACGGCGACAAGCGCGAAGACGCCGTCAAGGACATCGGCGCCTTGTTGGACTGGATCGCCAGGCAGCCCGGCCTGGACGCCTCGCGCGTGCTGGTCACCGGCGGCAGCTATGGCGGTTACATGACGCTGGCCGCGAGCGTGAAATACGCCGACCGCATCGCCGGCAGCGTCGCGGTGGTGGCGCCTTCGAACTTCGTCACCTTCCTGACCCACACCGAAAGCCACCGGCGCGACCTGCGCCGCGTGGAATATGGCGACGAGCGCGACCCGAAGATGCGGGAGTTCTTCGAAAAGACCGCGCCGCTGAACAACGCCGACAAGATCACCAAGCCGCTGTTCCTCGTGCAGGGCAAGAACGACCCGCGCGTGCCCTACACCGAGAGCGAGCAGATGGTCGCCAGGCTGCGCGAGCTCGGTCGGCCGGTGTGGTACCTGCGGGCCGAAAACGAAGGGCACGGTTTCGCCAGGAAGGAAAACGCCGATTTCCTGTTCTTCTCCACGGTGAAGTTCGTCGAAGAGGCCTTGCTGAAACCCTCGGATTGAACGGGCCTGTGAATGCGCAAGGCGTTTCCGATAGAAAAAATTCAGGCCGGGTCCTGCCGTGGATAACGCTGTGCACAACCTGCTGATAAACCTTTGACGGCTCCTTGGGGAAAGGCCCGCGGCCGGGCTGCCCGGTTTTCGGGCAGCGGCCCGCCGGTGCCGGTTGGGTTGCCCGGGCGACTGTTCGCGCGAGGGGGTCTTCGCTAAGCTGGGTGGCTATGCACGGACATGACGACACCCCCACCGCGAAAGGCCGCATCCTCGCGGTCGACGACTCCGCCGAGGTGCTGGTGGTGGTGCAGGCCAGCCTGGAAGCGCTAGGTTACAGCGTCCGGGTTGCGGACAGCGGCTTCGCGGCGCTCGAAGCGGCCGGCCTGGAAGACTTCGACGCCGTCGTCCTGGACGTCGAGATGCCAGGCCTGGACGGCATGGCGGTGGGCCGCGCGCTGCGCGGCGACCCGCGCACCCGCGCTTCGATGATCGCGATGCACACCAGCGTGGACGAGCCCACGGTGCGTAGCGGTTTCGACCAATACGACGTCTACCTGCCCAAGCCGTGCTGCCCGTTGCAACTGGGCGCCTGCGTCGACCGCTTGGTCCAAGGCAGGGTCCGGCCGCGGGAGGATTAGGGAGCCTTAGCCTTCCGTGTCGACCGACCTGAGGGCCGGGCCGCGGGCATGCGGCCCGGCTGCGAGAATGCCGGGCCTCGTTGGCCGGTATTCGGAGAGAAAAGACACCATGGGAAGTCGATGGACAGCGGCCAGGCGCCGCGCTTCGCTGTTGTTCGCCGGCGCTTTGTGGTTGCACGGCGCGTTCGCCGCCGCCCAGCCGGCCGGGCCGCAGGCCGAAGAAGAGGTGCTGGTGCCCGGCCCCGGCCTGCTGGTTCAGGGCGTGCCCCCGGTCCCGATGCAACTGGTCGAGCAGGTGTCGGCCTACGCCGATTTCCGCGGACATGGTTTCGTCGCCTGGCACCCTTCCCGCGCCGAGATGCTCGTGAGCCACCGCCCCGTGGGGACGAAAGCCCCCCAGCTCTTCCGGCTGCAGGAACCGTTGGGGGCGCCCGAGCAGCTCACCTCCGGCATCGAGCCCGTCACCCGCGCCAGCTACGAACCGCTGGAGGGCCGTTACCTCGTGTACCAGCGCGCGCCCGAGGGCAGCGAGGCGTTCCGGCTCTACCGGCTCGACCTGGAAAGCGGCGGCAAGCCCGCCGTCACCGGCCTGAGCCCCGCGGACGAGGCTTGCGCCCTCCTGGGCTGGCTGCCCGGCTCCCCGGCGCAGTCCCGGCCTTCCCAACTGCTGTACCTGTCCCAGCCCCTGGGCCGCGGCGGCGCCTTGCCGGGCGCGTCGCTCTGGGCGATGGACCCGCTGCAGCCCGGCGGCCCCAGGCGCAAGCTCGCGGACCTTCCGGGTGCGGGGTGGTCTGCCGGTGGCGTGTCCGCCGACGGGCTGCGCCTGGCGCTGAACCGGTCCGACCCTTTCGCCGACGCCGGAGGTTCCAGCGTCTGGATGCTCGACACCGCCGCCGGCCAGCTCAGCCGGCTGCTGCCGAAAGAGCCGGCGGGGGCGCCGGCGGTCCATGAGTCGGTCGGTTTCTCCGCCGACGGCAAACGGCTTTTCCTGGTCACCGACAAGGACAGCGAATTCCGCCAATTGATGTCCCACGACTTCGAAAGCGGCCGGCTCGACCCGCTGCAGGTGCCGCTGCCCTGGGACGTGCAGGCGGCCGACCTGTCGACCGACGGCAAGTGGCTGGCCTTCGCGGTCAACGTCGAGGGCCGCAGCGAGCTGCGCCTGGTCGACACCGACGGGTTGCAGCCTCCGCCGCCCCAGCCCAGCCTGGCCGGCCTGCCCGCCGGCACGGTGCGTTCCATCGCCTTCAGGCCGCAAGGCCGGCAGTTGGCCATCGCCGTTTCGAACCAGAAAGGCCCCGGCCAGGTCCAGGTGCTGGACCTGCCCTCGGGCGAGCCGGCGCCGTGGACGCGTGCCCAGTCGCCGGCCGGGCTCGACCCGGCGGCTTTCGCCGGGCAGCAGGTGGTCCGCTGGACCACGTTCGACAGCCGCGAGCTGTCGGGCCTGCTCGCCGTGCCGCCGGCTGCCCGGTTCCGCGGCAAACGGCCGGTGCTGCTGGTGATGCACGGCGGCCCCGCCGCCCAGGCCACCGCCGGCTTCCTGAACCGCTGGAACTACCTGGTGCAGGAGTTGGGCGTGGCGATCCTCGAACCCAATGTCCGGGGCTCTTCGGGCTTCGGCAAGTCCTTCGCGGCGCTGGACGACGGCGTGCTGCGTGGGGACGCGGTCAGGGATGTCGGCGCCCTGCTGGACTGGATAGCGACCCAGCCTGGCCTGGACGCCTCGCGCGTGCTGGTGACCGGCGCTGGTTATGGCGGCTACATGGCGCTGGCGGCGGCCGTGGCTTTCAACGACCGCATCGCTGGCACGCTGGCGTTGGCTGCGCCGGCCCACCTCGCGGCGTTCCTGGCCCATGCCGAAGGCGAGCGCCTGGCGCAGCGGCGCGCCGAATTCGGCGACGAGCGCGACCCGGCGGTGCGGGAATTCTTCGAAAAAACGGCGCCGCTGAACCAGGTCGACAAGATCGCCAAGCCGCTGTTCATCGCGCAAGGCAGGAACGAGCCCGGGGCGGAACAGATCGTCCAGCGCCTGAAGGACCGCGGGCAACCCGTCTGGTACCTGCGCGCCGACGACGGCGCCGGCTTCTCGCGCAAGGAGAGCGCGGATTTCCTCTTCTTCTCGACCGTGGAATTCATCGAGGAAGTTCTCCTGAAACCTTGAATCCGTGCGGTTTTCCGCGGGCCGCAGGGGTCTGACAGACGGTTGCAAACGCCAGTAAAAGCTCACTTGTTCAAGGTTGACGCCCGCCTGGGCCATCGCCTATCCTGCGCGCCATGCCGTTTTCCCCCCGGTTTTTTTCCCCTGCGTCCCCTCGCCTGGCGCCTCGCCGATGGGCGCTTGCGTTGGCCATGGCGGCAGCAGCGGCTTCGGCGTGGTCGGCCCCTCCTTCTGATACCGCCGACCCCGTCACCAAGTTCCTGGCCGAAAAAGGCCTGCTCACCAACTTTTCCAATCCGCCCGCGCCGGCCTCCGTCAAGGAAACCGCCGACGCCGGCGCGCCGGGCCTGGTGCAGCAGGTGCGCGACCGGGCCTCCGACATGGTCCTGACCGCGATGAATTTCCTGGGCGTGCCCTACAAGCGCGGCGGCACTTCGGAAGACACCGGTTTCGATTGCAGCGGCTTCACGCGGCACATCTTCGAGATGAGCGTCGGCCTGATCCTGCCGCGCCGCGCCGACGAGCAGGCCAAGTCTTCCAGCCTGGTGTCGATCGGCCGCGACGAGCTGAAACCGGGCGACCTGGTCTTCTTCAACACCTTGAAGCGGACCTTCTCCCATGTCGGCATCTACGTGGGCGAAGGCAAGTTCATCCATGCGCCGCGCTCGGGCAGCGAGATACGCGTGGAAGACATGCGCCAGGCTTACTGGACCAAACGCTTCACCGGTGCGCGCCGCGCGCCGCAGGTGGCCGGCACCGATGCCGGCCGGCCCTCATCCGTGCCAGCCGCGGGCGGGTCGCCGCAAACCGTGCCGACGTCGGCGCCGGCCATGTCTTCGCTCGGGCTGCACCCCGGCGCCGCGCCTGCCGCGGCGGCTGCCATCTACACCAACAACTGACGGCCCCGCCCACGGCCGTTCCCGTCCATCATTCCCGTATCCGGGCCGCAGCGGCGGCTGCCCGCTGGCGGCCCCGCCCGGGCCGGTAGCACAATCCGGGGGTGATGAACGACAGAGTCATTCCCCTCGTTGATGCGCGCCGCCTGGCGCCCCTGCCGCCGGCCGCCTCCACGGCGCCCACCGGCCTCCTGCTGGACACCCGCCGGCGACCGCTGCGCGACCTGCGCATCTCCGTGACCGACCGCTGCAACTTCCGGTGCACTTATTGCATGCCCCGCGAGGTGTTCGGCACGGGCCACGCCTTCCTACCGCAGCAAGCCCTGCTGAGCTTCGAAGAGATCACGCGGCTTGCCACCGCCTTCGTGGCTCACGGGGTGCGCAAGGTCCGGCTCACCGGCGGCGAGCCGCTGCTGCGCAAGAACCTGGAGCGGCTGGTCGAGATGCTGGCGCGTCTGCGCACGCCGGAAGGGCTGCCGCTGGATCTGACGCTGACCACCAACGCTTCCCTGCTGGCGCAGAAGGCGCGGGCCCTCAGGGATGCCGGCCTGCAGCGTGTCACCGTGAGCCTGGACGCGCTGGACGATGCCATCTTCCGGCGCATGAACGACGCCGACCACCCGGTATCGTCGGTGCTGCGCGGCATCGAGGCTGCGCAAGAGGCGGGCTTGTGGCCGATCAAGGTCAACATGGTTGTTCAGCGCGGCGTCAACGATGGCGAGATCGTCCCGATGGCCCGCAACTTCCGCGGCAGCGGCGTGGCGCTGCGCTTCATCGAATACATGGACGTCGGCGAAAGCAACGGTTGGCGCATGTCGCACGTGCTGCCTTCCAGCGAAGTGCTGGCGCGGCTGCAGGCGGTGTTCCCGCTGCAACCCCTCGAGGCCGCGCAGCCCGGCGAGACGGCCCAGCGCTGGCGCCATGCCGACGGGCAGGGCGAGATCGGCCTGATCTCCAGCGTCACCCAGGCTTTCTGCGGCGATTGCAACCGCGCAAGGCTGTCCACCGAGGGCAAGCTCTTCCTGTGCCTTTTCGCCCACCAGGGGCACGACCTGCGCGCGCTGCTGCGCGGCGGCGCCGATGACGCCGAACTGGCCGGCCGCATCGCCGCCATCTGGGCGCAGCGGCAGGACCGCTATTCGGAAACGCGCGCCGTCCGCGACCTGTCGCCAGGCGCCGGTGCCGGCTTGCCGCCGCCCCGAGTCGAAATGCATTACATCGGCGGCTGACCGCGGCACAGCCGAGCGCCATCTTCCCGGGCCATGAGGATCCCACGCCAGGACATCACCGGTGCCGTGCTCGCAGGCGGCCAGGGCCGGCGCATGGGGGGCGTCGACAAGGGGCTGATGCCTTTCGGCGGAACAACGCTGGCCGGCCATGCGATTGAGCGCCTGTCGCCCCAGGTCGGCGCGCTGATGGTCAGCGCCAACCGCAACCTGGGCGCCTATGCGGCTCATGGCCACCCGGTCGTCAGCGATGCGCAAGGCACGGGTCCGCTGGGGCCTTTGGCCGGCCTGCTCGCGGCCCTGGGCGCCAGCGCGACGCCGTGGCTCGTCACGGTGCCCTGCGATTGCCCCGGCTTTCCGGCCGACTTGGTGGAACGCCTTGCCGAGGCGGCCCAGGGCCTGCCGCTCCACGCCGCCGTGGCCGTCGCAGCCACGCCTGGCGATGCCCGGCACCCGATCCACCCCGTCTTTTGCCTGGCGCACCGGTCGGTGCGCGACGGCCTGGCAGCCTACCTTGGTAAGGGCGGGCGGGCCGTGCAGGGCTGGCTGGCCCAGGTGGGTGCGGTGCGGGCGCCGTTCGCCGATCCGCGGGAATTCTTCAACATCAACGCACCGGCGGACTTCGCCACGGTCGAGTCGGCGACAGGGCGGCGCGCAACGACTTGAACCGGCGCGGGCCCCTGTCCGCCGTGAATGCCCTCTGCGCGATGGCGGATGCCGCCCGTCCAAGGTCCCGCGAGCGAGAATCGGCCCTCCCCAACGCCCCGCCACGCTGGAAAGAAAGAGAGCCCCCGCCATGAAGACACGCGCCGCCGTTGCCTGGAAAGCCGGCCAGCCCCTGACGATCGAAACCGTCGACCTCGAAGGCCCGAAGGCTGGCGAAGTGCTGGTGGAGGTCAAGGCCACCGGCATCTGCCACACCGACTACTACACCTTGTCCGGCGCCGACCCGGAAGGCTTGTTCCCGGCCATCCTCGGCCACGAGGGCGCCGGCGTGGTGGTCGACGTGGGGCCGGGGGTGACCTCCTTGCGCAAGGACGACCACGTCATCCCGCTGTACACGCCCGAATGCCGGCAGTGCAAGTTCTGCCTGTCGCGCAAGACCAACCTGTGCCAGTTGATCCGTGGCACCCAGGGCAAAGGCTTGATGCCTGACGCGACCAGCCGCTTCTCGATCGGCGGCGAGCCCATCCTGCACTACATGGGCACCAGCACTTTCAGCAACCACATCGTGGTGCCCGAGATCGCCCTGGCCAAGGTGCGCAGCGACGCACCCTTCGACAAGGTCTGCTACATCGGCTGCGGCGTGACCACGGGCATCGGTGCGGTGGTGTTCACCGCGAAGGTCGAGGCGGGCGCGAATGTCGCGGTGTTCGGACTCGGCGGCATCGGCCTGAACGTGATCCAGGGGGCGAAGATGGTGGGCGCCGACAAGATCATCGGCGTCGACATCAACCCGGCGCGCGAGGCGATGGCGCGTCGCTTCGGCATGACGCATTTCCTGAACCCGAAAGAGCACGAGGACATCGTCGACGCCATCGTGCAGCTCACCGGGGGCGGCGCCGACTACAGCTTCGAGTGCATCGGCAACACCCAGGTGATGCGCCAGGCGCTGGAGTGCACGCACAAGGGCTGGGGCCGCAGCATCATCATCGGCGTGGCCGAGGCGGGCGCCGAGATCAGCACCCGGCCTTTCCAGCTGGTGACCGGCCGCAAGTGGGAGGGCTCGGCCTTCGGCGGCGCGCGCGGCCGCACCGATGTGCCGAAGATCGTCGACTGGTACATGGATGGCAAGATCAACATCGACGACCTGATCACCCACCGGCTCAGGCTCGACGACATCAACGAAGGCTTCGCGCTGATGAAGCGCGGCGAGTCGATCCGGTCGGTGGTGCTTTACTGATGGTCGCCGCCGGCGCTCCCACGCTGCTGTCCGAGCACGCCTGCTTCGGCGGCTGGCAGCGTTTCTACAGCCACGACTCCTCCGAGACCGGGCTGCCGATGAAGTTCGGCGTCTACGTGCCGCCGCAGGCGTCGCAAGGGCCGGTGCCGGTGCTGTTCTTCCTGGCCGGGTTGACCTGCACCGAAGAGACCTTCTCGATCAAGGCCGGTGCGCAGCGCGCCGCCGCCGAGCTGGGCATCATGGTCGTCACGCCCGACACCAGCCCGCGCGGTACCGGGGTGGAAGGTGCCGACGCTTCCTGGGACTTCGGCCACGGCGCCGGCTTCTACCTCGACGCCACGCAGGCGCCCTGGGCGCGGCACTGGCGCATGGGCAGCTACGTCGCACGCGAATTGCGCGGACTCGTGCTGGCGAATTTCGCCGCCCGGCCAGACCGGGTGGGCCTCATGGGCCATTCGATGGGCGGGCACGGCGCTCTGGTGCTGGCGTTGCGGAACCCCGGCCTCTTCCACAGCGTCTCGGCCCTGGCGCCGATCGCCTCGCCGATGCGGTGCCCCTGGGGCGAGAAAGCCTTCGGCGGCTATCTGGGCCCGGACCGCGCCGCCTGGGCCGGGTTCGACGCAACGGAACTCGTCAAATCCGGCGCGCGCTTGCCTTCGCCGCTGCTGGTGGACCAGGGCCTGGCCGACAAATTCCTGGCCGAGCAATTGCACCCGCACCTGTTCGAAGAAGCCTGCGCCGAGGCAGGCGTGGCACTGCGGCTGCGGCGGCACGCGGGTTACGATCACGGCTACTACTTCATCGCCAGCTTCATTGAAGACCACCTCCGGCACCACAGTGCTTGCTGGGCGTCAATCGAAGGCTGAGAAGAAGCGGCTTGCAAGGCGCGGGACCCCGGCAGGGAAGGGCACGTGCCGGCCGTGCGTGGGAAGTTGCGGTCCTTGCCCTTGGGGGCGCCATGGGCTCGTTTCGCGCCGACGCATGCCCTTCCTTGCCGGGCCTCGCCGCTGTCGAGGCCCGGCCGCCCCACTTCAGGCGAGGCTTCACCGCAAGCGCCGCCTACCAGTCGGAAGTGCCCAGCGATACGCCGTCGAAGTAGTGCACTTTGTCGCCGATCTGCAGCGTGCGGAACAGACCCAGATTCAGGTACGAGTTACCAACGCTACCAACGTCCGCACGCCTCAATGGGTTGACCGGTTTCAGCGTGCGAGAGGCCGAATCCACTTCGAAACGCTGCATGCTGAATTCGTAGGCAGGGCCGCTGTAGTCCGCTACCGGCAGCACCACCCGCGTCTGGTTGCCCCGAGTGAACAGGTCGATGCCGTGACTGGACTGTTCCAGTGCCGAATAGGCGTAGCGCCCGCCGATCGTGGCCGTGCCCACCTGCGCCGGCTTGGCGGGGTCGGCGACGTCGAACAGCGCGACTTTCACGCCCAGCACATCGCCGTTGGCGGTGGCGTCCCTCCCCACGCCCAACAGCAACCCGCTTCCGGCCGGTCCGATGGGGAAGAGGTAGTCGGAAAAGCCGGCGACCGTCAGCTCGCCCGTGGCCTTTGGGTCGGTAGGATCGGAGAGGTCCAGCACGTAAAGCGGATCGGTGCGGCGGAAGGTCACCACATAACCCTTGTCGCCGATGAAACGTACTGCGTAGACCTGCTCGCCGGGCTTGCCGATCGCCGAGGGCCGCTGCCCATTGGGCAACTGCCCCACCACGCGCAAAGCCCTCGCGCCAGCTGTCTCGCGTAGCACGGTCAAAGTCGCGGGGGACGGCTTGGGCGCGTTCGAGTTGGCCGCGTCTTCCAACGCGCCCCAGCCGGACGGTCCGGTGAATGTCAGCACCCGCAGATCCCCGTTGTGCTCGCCCATTCGGTAGGGGCGTTGTTGCGTGCTCCACCCCAAGTGGCCCGGAACCTTGCCGGACCCTCGGTATTCGACCGAAGCCGGATTGCCGCCGGTGCCACTGGACAAGGCGAACTTGTGGATGTCGGTCGTGGTGTCGGGAGGGAAGGTCAACCGTGTCGTGCCGGGCCCCATGAATACCGGGGCCGGCATGACCTGCGTGGTGGACGTGGCCAGGTAGAGCGCCGAATGCGACATGTAGATCGAATCGGTGCCGCCGATGAAGCAGCGGCTGCTGCGTTTCAGACCGCCCGAGGACAAGTCGATGACGGTGATGCTCGTCACGTCGATGCCGTAGTTGGCGTTCCGGGGTTCGATGTAGCAATCCGTCTCGGAGACCAGGGGCTGGGAGGCGCCGTTGGCAGATGTGATGGTCGGCAGCAGGTCGGATGGCTTGACGCGGGCCATCGACGCGGCACGTTCCTCGGCGGGGGCGTTCCAGGGAAGGGCGTCGACCTGCAACACCGGCGTGAATTGGGTGACCAGGACCAGCGAATTGCCCACCATGCGGCTGCCCACGAGCTTGCCGTCGATGCGCAGCCTCTCACCGAGCAGCGGTTGGCCCGCATTGGCGACTTCGACCACCTCCACCGCCACGGAGGGTTTGCCGAAGAACGGGGGGTTGGGAAACAGCGAAGCGCTGGCGCAGGACGCCACCGGCGCGCACAGGTCCACCTGTGAGAAGCGGGAGATCGAACCCAACGCCGCGAGCCGCTTCGATGCGCCGTTCAGGTACATGCCTGTGTACGACACCGAAGCATTGGGTTCCGTGCCGAGCTGCCAGCGGCTCGCCAACTCGGTACCGCCGTCCGCCCGCACGCGGTTGATCGCGATTCCCTTCGGTTGCAAATACCCGCCGTTGACGCTGCCTTCCAGCAAGGTATAGATGGCCGCCCCGTCGCTTTTGATCGAATCCTCTTCGTCGATGCCTTCTTCCTGGACGACGGTGCTCGAGCGCTCGACCGGCGGGGTTGACGCCCCTGCGCTGAAGACGGCCCCGGCCGGCACCGGATTGCCGCTGGTGGAGAAATCGACGTAATTCGATTTCGCCTGCTCGCGCAGTTTCTGACGCTCGTCGAGCTTGCCTTTCACATAGGCCATCAATTGCCCTGGTTGCGAGGCTTGCAGGTTTTCCTTGGGCGTCGGGCTCGGTGGTGGTGCCGGGGGGGATGGCGAAGGCGCCGGTCCTTCGACGGGAGCCTGCGTGACCGAAGTGCCCGGCGGATCCGCGGCTGGCGCCGCCGTGCCGCTCGGCCCGTCACTCCCACCGCCGCCGCACGCGGACAAGAGCAGGGCCGCCGTCAACGCCATGGCGCGCACTGTGAAAGGGACGAATGGCCGATCACTCGCAAGAAGTGGTGGGCCGGCGACGGAAAGCGAGTGGGCGGACAGCATGAAACCTCCAAGAGTTAATTGTTGTGTGTGATAATATCCCACTCAAGAAGAGTAACGTCAAGCGCCTATTCGATTCGGCGCTTTGAATCACACGCGTGCATCCACAGCCGTGATGGCGGATGTGGAATTGGAGGTATGCACAAGCGGCGGGCTGGCCGCGAATCCCAGGGTCGGCTGGGGCGGGGATTGCCGGCGCGAACCATCCCTCGCAAGGGCGGCTCGCAGGGTGGCCCCTGTCGGGGCGTCGCGCCGGGCCGCAACTCCCGACGTCGGAGGGATGGTTGCTTGGAGATGGACTTGGAACACTGCACGGCTTACGCAACCGCAGAGTCAAAACCACCAAGGAACAATCGATGGCCCGCATGACCGACAGCGTTTTCCGCCCCGATGAGCCTGTCGCCCACCCGCACGAATGGTCTCTCGAACCGATGGAGGCTGTGCCTCCTGGAAGCACCGGCCAGGACGCTGGCGCTGTCAGTCCACACATGCCGACCTGGGCCCCCATGGGCCCGGGCTGGCACGACTCATCCTGGCTGCTGCGCCGTGGCCTCGTGGTGACCGAACTGCGCTACGGCAGCCAGTTGGAGGCCATGCTCAAAGCACTTCAGACGCAAAGTCGGCCAGACGAGAGCGCTCTCCACGCGCCAGCGTGACATGGCCGGAATGCGGCCAGCCCTTGAATCGGTCCACCGCGTAAGTCAGGCCTGAACTGCCTTCGGTGAGGTAGGGCGTGTCGATCTGCGCGAGATTGCCCAGGCAGACGATCTTGGTGCCCGGGCCGGCCCGGGTGATCAGCGTCTTCATCTGCTTGGGCGTCAGGTTCTGCGCCTCGTCGATGATGACGAACTTGTTCAGGAAGGTGCGCCCGCGCATGAAGTTCAGGCTCTTGATCTTGATCTTGCTGCGCACCAGGTCGTTGGTGGCCGCGCGGCCCCATTCGCCCGCGCCGCTGTCGTTCTTGGCCAGCACTTCCAGGTTGTCGTCCAGCGCGCCCATCCAGGGGCCCATCTTCTCTTCCTCGGTGCCGGGCAGGAAGCCGATGTCTTCGCCGACGGGCACGGTGACACGGGTGACGATGATCTCGGAGTAGCGGCGGTCCTCCATCACCTGCGACAGGCCGGCCGCCAGCGTCATCAGGGTCTTGCCCGTCCCGGCGGTGCCGGTGAGGGTGATGAAGTCGCACTCCGGGTCCATCAGCAGGTTCAGGCCGAAGTTCTGCTCGCGGTTGCGCGCCGTCACGCCCCACACCGCGTTCTTCTGGTGGGTGTATTCGCGCAGCGTGCGCAGCACGGCCGTCTTGCCGGTGATCTCGGTGACCTTGGCGTGCAGCGGCGCGGCGCCGGGCGCTTCCAGGTAGACGAACTGGTTGATCAGGAGGGACGGCACCAGCGGGCCGCTGATGCGGTAGTAGGTGTGTCCGCCCTGCTGCCAGCTTTCCATGGTCTTGCCGTGGCGCTCCCAGAAATCGGCGGGCAGGGGCAGCACGCCGGTGTAGAGCAGGTCGCCGTCGTCCAGGGTCTTGTCGTTGAAATAGTCTTCCGCGGGCAACCCTAGCGCGCGCGCCTTGATGCGCATGTTGATGTCTTTCGACACCAGGATGACGTCGCGCTCGGGCTGCTGCTCGCGCAGCGACTTCACCACGCCGAGGATCTGGTTGTCGGCCTTGCCTTGCGGCAGGCCGGCGGGCAGGGTGACGTTGACGAGGTGGGTCTGGAAAAACACCTTGCCCAGCGCTTCGCGGTGGCCGGTGCGGTTCAGCGGCAGCCCGTCGGTCATGCCGTCGGCGTTGCGCAGCCCCAGGTCGACCGCCAGCGCGTCCAGGTCGCGGCTGACCTGGCGGGCGTTGCGGGCGACTTCGGTCATGCCCTTCTTGTGCCCGTCCAATTCCTCCAGCGTGATCATCGGCAGGTAGATGTCGTGCTCCTCGAAACGGAACAGGCTCATCGGGTCGTGCATCAGCACATTCGTGTCGAGCACGAACAACTTGGCCGGGCCGGTGGCCTTGGCCTTGCCGGGCTTGGCTTTCGCGATGGTCGCCGGGGCTTTTGCGGGGGCTTTGGCAGGGGCCGCGGGCGCCGCCGCGGCGGGCGCGGGCTGGGCCGCGGCCTGTTGGCCCGGGTCGTAGAGGTTCAGCTCGGAAGACGGCTCATGGGCCTTGGGCGACGAGACCTGGCTGGATGAGCGCTTGGCGGGCTTGGGCGCGGCTTGGGCGTCGAATTCAGCGGGGTTGAGGATGGCGGCTCGTTTGGCAGGCGGCTTGGGCAGTGGCATGGGGTGTCGATTCGCTGAAGGGGGCTTGAAAAAGACAAAAGCCGCACAGTGGCCTGGGCGGCTTTGGAGGGAGAGGGCGGACTGCACAACTCATGGGCAAGGCCATTATGCACAAGCCCGGTGGCGCCGCGGTGGGCGGAAAAAAGCCGGCTCCCGGCCGGCTTTTCGTCGTTTGCCCCTTTGGGCCGTGGTCGGTTACGCGGCTTTCTTGACGGCCTTGACCGCCTTGAGCACTTCCTCGACATGGCCGGCCACCTTGAGGCCGCGCCATTCGCCGACCAGGATACCGTTGCCGTCGATCAGGAAGGTGCTGCGCTCGATGCCCTTGACCTTCTTGCCGTACATGATCTTGTTCTTGACGACGCCGAACATGTGGCAGAGCTTTTCCTCGGTGTCGGCGATGAGTTCGAAGGGGAGTTCCAGGTTCTGCTTGAACTTCTCGTGGGAGGCCATGTTGTCCCGCGAGACGCCGAAGACGACGGCGCCCGCTTTGACGAAGTCCTTGTGGTGGTCCCGGAACTGCATGGCCTCGGTGGTGCAACCGGGGGTGTTGTCCTTGGGGTAAAAGTACAAGACGATGTTTTGGCCAGCGTATGCCTGGGGTGTGAACTTCACACCGCTGGTTGCAAGCGCTTCAAAGTCCGGAAGGGGTTTGTTGAGAGCTGGCGTCATGAAGTCTTCTGTGCAGTTGGCGTCTGTTCGACGCGTAACCGCAGATTATAGGGGCTGTCGCAAGGAGGCCGCCCCCATGACGGCCGGTGCGGGGCGCGTCAAACGGTGTATCAAAGGGCACGGTCGAAAAGCAGCGCCGCCACGACGCGCCGGCCTTCAGCCAGTAGCACGTTGTAGGTGCGGCAGGCGGCCGCAGTGTCCATGGTTTCGAGCCCGATGCGGGCGCCCATGAGGGGCTTGAGCAGCGAGGGATGGGCGAAACGGATCCTGGCGCCGCTGCCGAAAATCACCAGTTCGGGGCCCAGCTCCCGCAACTGGGCGAAATCAGCCTCCTTCAGCGTATCGAAACCGCCCGGCGCCCATGGGAAGACGGGCCCCTGCCAAGGGACCACCAGGTTGTCGCCGTGGGCCTGCCCATTCACGACCACGCCTTCCAGGCTGTGTCGGGCGATGGCGTTGCTGCCTTCGGTTCGTTCGGCTTGGAGTTTCAAGGCTGGCCGTTCCTGGGCTGGGTTGATGGCGGGCGTGGGTGCCCGGCGTGAGCCTAAAATTATAGTTTTGTGCAGTGCACTCCCCGCCCGTCGGCGCAGGGAAGCCCTCAGGAGAACGTGTTGAAACCCATCGTCAAATCCAGCAAGCTGGCCAACGTCTGCTACGACATCCGCGGCCCGGTGCTGGACAAGGCGCGGCAGATGGAGGAAGAGGGCCAGAAGATCATCAAGCTGAACATCGGCAACATCGCCGCCTTCGGCCTGATGCCACCCGACGAGATCGTGCAGGACATGATCCGCAACCTGCCCGACACTGCGGGCTACACCGACAGCAAGGGGCTGTTCGCGCCGCGCAAGGCGGTGGTGCACTACACCCAGGAAAAGGGTATCCGCGGCGTCACGGTGGATGACGTCTACCTTGGCAACGGTGCCTCCGAGCTCATCGTGATGAGCATGAACGCGCTGCTCAACGACGGCGACGAGGTACTCATCCCCGCCCCCGACTACCCGCTCTACACCGCCGCGGTGGCGCTTTCGGGCGGCACGCCGGTTCACTACATGTGCGACGAGCAGTCCGGCTGGCTGCCCGACATCGCGGACATCCAGCGCAAGGTCACGCCCCGCACCAAGGCCATCGTCGTCATCAACCCCAACAACCCGACCGGCGCGCTCTACCCCGAGGCGCTGCTGCGCGAGATCGTCGAAGTGGCCCGCCAGCACCAGCTGATCGTCTTCGCCGACGAGATCTACGACAAGACGGTCTATGACGGCGAGGTGCACACCAGCATCGCCGCGCTGGCCGACGACGTGCTGTGCGTCACCTTCAACGGGCTGTCGAAGAACTACCGCTCCTGCGGCTATCGCGCGGGCTGGATGGTCGTGTCGGGCGAGAAACGCCACGCCGCCGACTACATCGTCGGGCTGAACATGCTGGCCTCGATGCGGCTTTGCTCGAACACGCCCGGCCAACTGGCCATCCAGACGGCCCTGGGCGGCTACCAGAGCATCAAGGACCTGGTCGCCCCCGGCGGCCGGCTGT